>CAMAVI010000038.1 GCA_945861625.1 Candidatus Sulfopaludibacter sp. SbA3 | reverse complement strand
CCTTGGGGATCTCTTGGGCGCTGAAAAACAGCGCCGCTTGCTTCGGTTTGCTCTTGCCCATCGCCATACTATCTATGACGTCTGAAACATTTCACCGGTCACATGCTTAGGAGATGTTTCTCGACTTTTACCACGGGCTGCTAGCGTATCACGCAGGCTCGCGGGAACCAAACGGCTTCTCACTTCATGTACTTGTCGAGGAAATCGATCACAGTTTTCCACGCCGGCTTGTATGGCATGGGATTGGCGACTGCGCATCCGGCCGAAGACGTGGACCGCATAGTGGCCGCCTCGCGGAGCTTGTCGTCGGTGAGGAATCCGTTGAAATTGCCGTGCGGAGCCTTGGGCAGGCTGATGAAGATCGCATCCTTGCACGCCTTGTTGAGCGCCATGTAAAACTGCTCGCCCTGGTTGTGCGGCACGAGCTGATCGGAATTGCCGTGCAGAATCATGATGGGCGGATCGGAGGGAGTGATGTAAGTCATCGGACTCGCCGCTTTCACCTTCTCCGGGCATATCTGGATCGCGCAGCCGACCAAATCGGACTCCGGCGAATGCTCGCCGTCATGGCAGCCTTGAGGATCACACTTGCGGAGCGCCCAGGCATCCATGGTCATGAAATTCGTTGGCGGATAGAACGCGACCGCGGCCTGAACCCTGCTGGATACTCCCGTGATTCCTACCGAACCTTCCATCTCAGGTGCATCGCCGGTGACCGCCGCCATCGAAGCCGTCCAGCCGCCGGAGCTATCGCCGGTGATCGCGATGTGATTGGGATCGAAGTTGTATTTGGCCGCGTTGGTGCGCAGCCAGCGGATCGCCGCCTTGATATCGTGCAGTTGTCCGGGGAACTTCACCTGCGAACTGGAGCGGATGGAGACGCCCGCGACGGCATAGCCCGCCGGGTTCAGTTGGGCGGCGACGATTTCGGCTCTGTCCTTCCCGGTGTCGCGCCTCCACGCCGACCCCGCCGTCCAAATGATTAGCGGCAGGGGCCGCGTCGCGCCGGCGGGGATGTAGAGATCCAGCTTGTGGCCGTTGCTGGTGGCGGGATCGGCGGGCGCGTAGTCCAGGTTGGCGAACGTGGGTGCGGGAGTTTGCGCGTGGAGCGCGATCACGGCCCCCAGGATCGAACAGAGAATCCGGCTCATCTCTAAATTATGCGCCAGCGAAATGATCGTAGCCGCGGAGTGGGAGAGGTTGTCCCTGGTAGAGCACGGCACCGGGGCTACCGCTGGTGATCGTGCCGATTCGAGTCGTCCCCGAAGGCGCAGTGCGCCTGGGCGGCATGGTGAAGAGCAACTCATAGTCTTCACCGCCGTGCAGTGCGCGCTCCAGTGTGGAGCCGCGAACCACGGGTACGCGGGCGACCTCAGCTGCCACGCCGGAGGCCACGCACAACCGGTGCAGGTCGAGCGAAAGGCCATCGCTAAGATCCATGCAGGAGGTCGCGCGGCCGCGCAGGCTGCGGCCTAACTCCAGCCGCGGCTCGATGCGTTTGTTCCAAGGCTTGCCCAGGCGTCCCGAGACGTAGATCCCGTCACCCGGACGCGCGCCGCTACGCAGCAGGGCTTTGCCGCGTGGGACGCTGCCGCTGACCACCACGTCGCAATAGATCTTTTCCGAGCGCGCCAGGTGGCCGCCCGCGAGCGCCGTCCCGGTCTCGCGCGCCAGGGTCATGAGTCCGCGATAGAATCCGTCGAGCCATTTGCCGCCGAAGCCATCGGGAATCGCGAGCGACACCAGGCAGAAATGCGGCATGCCACCCATGGCCGCAATGTCGCTTAAGTTTCTGCCTAACGCGCGTTGGCCCAGAATTGCAGGAGGCTGATCGCGGCGGAAGTGCACGCCCTCGATCATCGGATCGATCTTGAACAGCAGATCATCTCCGCCCTTGGGACGGTAGATCGCGCAATCGTCGCCGATGCCGAGCGCGATTTGCGGACCGCGCAGTGCCAGGCGGCGAATCTTCTCGACGATAGCCAGTTCATTCATGGCCAGCTCATTCATGAAAAACTAAACCCGACGGCAGCTCTTCACCAAAGATCTTACCCATGGCCGAGAGGTCGGCAGCCGGCTCGGCCTGCAAGTCCACATCAGGGAACTCACGGCGGACGGCAGCTAAAACGTGCGCGGGCAAGTCGCGCGTGGCGTCACCGGTCACGCGGGCCAATGCCGTGACAGCGTCGGCGGGCTTCGAAACTTTGATTAACGCTTCGGCCCAGCGCGCGGCGGTTGTGGGCGGCAAGACCTGATTAATGGGACCGTAGAACAACTTGCGCGCGCCCAGCCGCGCCAGGCACCACAGGCCGGTCTCGACAAAATCGTTCTTCAGAACGCGCGCGAGCAGTTCGTCGCCGAGCTGGGTCTTCGTTTGTGACGGCAAAAGCTCCAGGCTGGCCGCCGCGCGCCACATCTCGCGCAGCAGGCTGGGATTCACGCGCCGAGGCTTTTTCGATCCGCGCGGCAGGAGCGTGGGTGACAACCGCTGGAAGACGTCGGTCTGCTGGTTCTTGTTCAAGCCGCCCGCGACACGCCCGCAGAAAATCCACCACTCGATTTCGTTCTGCACCTGATTGGCGAACACCAGGCCCTCGGCATAGACACGGCGCGCCTGTTCGATGCGGAATTCGTCGCCGGGGAATCCGAAGCCGGGGCGCAGGCAAAATCCGCACAAATTCAACCAGCGTAATTCGTGCGCGGCACTTCCCTTGCGCCCTTCGGCGTGTTCGAGCATCTGATCCGCCAGCTTGCGGATGGCTGAGACCGGCCAGGAGTTGCGGCCTAATCCCAGCGTCTGTTCCAGCCGGCCGGGAAGATGCGCGGCTTCGATCCTGTCTCCTGAGAATGCCTCGCGGATGAGCGCCTCGGCGGCGGCCAGTGCTTCTTCGCTGATCACGGCTGCGGGACGCGCCGGGGTTGCCTGCTGCGCGGCTTTGCGCAATTCGAATTGCAACCGCCAGCGGTGCTCGCTGGCTTTGGAATCGGCCCAGATTTCAAGCGTGCCTACTTCGGTCAGCTTCGCGCCCAGCTTCACGGGCACCAGGCGCTCACCCGCTTTTCCGAAGCGCAGCACGGCATTCAAAGGCGCGTGCAGATGCGGCTCGCCGTCTTCTGCTGTCTTAGGAAATTCGATCACGTCGCCAGGCTTATCTTCCGTTCGCGTGCGGGAGCTGTACAAGCGAAACGACACTGGCTTGTTCGTAATCAATTGAAGATTACCGGGATCGATTTCGAGCGTGGACCCCTCCTCAGAACCGCGCGGCACCAGGCACATGGTGCGCAGCGCGTTCTCTTCGTCACCGCCGCCGAGTCCCCCACCTAAACCAATGAAATAAGCGCGCGGGAGGCCGCCGCGAACCAGGAGCCCCTGCCCCGTCGAGCGGACGTAGGAATAATACGCCGCGCCCACAGCCACCGCGAGATCCAGGTCGCGATTATCGAGAATCATGGGACGCTTGCCGTACCAGTGTTCCAATACATCGGCGACACGCTGGCGCAGAATTTCGGGGATGAAGAACCCGCCGTTGAATAAGATGGCGTCGGGAACCGCACCGCCAGATGACGCGAGGAACGCCGCCAGATGGCGCGTCACGGCGGGATCGGAAACATAGGGCAAACCCAGCTCGCGGAACGGACTCTGCTCTTCTTCCTTGGGCCGGTCGGCCAGTTCGCACACCGGAAGGAAACCGTCGAGCGCCAGTTCCAGCGCCTCTTCGCGCCGGATCTCTGTCTTCAGCGTCCCGCCCACCAGTGACGAACCGCCGCCCAGCACGGTGATTTCGATGCTCGCTAGATCCGCATCGGCCAGCAATTTTTCCTTGGCCGCCGCGCATTGCCGGCGCAGACCGCTGCGCTGGCGAATCGAGAGCGTCTTGCCGAGCTTCGCCTCCACCAGCCACGCGAGCGTCAGGTCGAGATTGTCGCCGCCCAACAGCAAATGCTTGCCGACAGCCGTGCGCGTGAAATCAATTTTGTCACCATCGCGCGCCACGCGGATCAACGTGAAATCGCTGGTGCCGCCGCCGACGTCGCACACCAGCACCGTCTGGCCGTCGAACAGGCTTTTTTGCGAACGCGCGAGGTCGTTCGCGATCCAGGAATAGAACGCCGCGGCGGGTTCTTCGAGCAGCGTCAACTGCTCGATGCCGGCTTCGCGCGCCGCCATGACCGTTAACTCGCGGGCTTCTTCGTCAAAGCTGGCGGGAACGGTCAGCACCACTTTGTGCGCTGAGATCGGCGAGCCGTGCTGCTTCTCCCAGGTCTCGGCGAGATGCTTCAAAACGCGCGTCGATACCTCGACGGGCGACAACACGCGCCCGCCCTCCTGGGCGTCCCAGGGCAGGATCTTCGCGGTGCGATCTACGTCCGGATTCGACAGCCAACTCTTGGCCGAATGCACGCACTTGGTGGGAACAATCGCGCCCTGCTCGCGCGCGTACACACCCGTGTATTCCTGATCGCCCAAATACAGGAACGAGGGCAGCGTGCGCTGCGACTCGATGCGGCCCTGCGCCACGTATTGCGGGATGTCCAGCACCTGGATCGCGGGGAAATCCGCATCCTGCGCGGAATCAATGAACGCGAGCGCGGAATTCGTGGTGCCGAGGTCGATGCCGATGTTCATGCGGGAACTCGGGGATTACTCGACTTCGATTTCCGCGGGCGCCAGAACGGAGCCGGGAGCCGCCGCGGGCAGATCGACCTTGTCGGCCTGCCATCCCTTATGACGAAGCAGGCCACCGGGAGCCTTGCCGCTGGCCGGTACGTTGCCAATGAGCTTCACCGCGCCAGGCGCGATGCCGTCGAGCTTGACGTAGTCGCCCTCGACGCTATCCAAAACCGGCTGCAAGCGCAGGTAGCGCTCCATCGATTGTTTCGATTGCGCCTGTACATCGCGCACGGCCGCGCCGATCTGTTCGTCGGAATAGGCGGAGATGTCTTCCATCAGGAAATCCACCAGCCGGGCGTCGCGCTGCAGAATGGACAAAATCTGGACTGCGCCATCGGCAGGCCCGGCCTGCGGCTTGGGCGGGGCTTCCGGCTTGGGTGGAGCCGCCGGAGCGACGGGCTTCACCGCCGCGGCCTTGACGTATCCAAAAGCCAGCGCGATATCGGGGGCCAGCGTCCCTCCGAACAAAATGGAAAAGAAACTACGGAAAGCGTAAGAGATTCGGCTCAAGATACTTTTATTCTAACCCGTGCGGTGTTTGCGCCTGCCCCGTGCGGCCACCGCGCTTAATGCTATGCTCAAGTGGGTTTGGTGTCCCGGCGAAATGTTTGGTACGCGAACACTTCGGTATTGGTTGCTGGCGTGCGCGGCGGCCGCCTCGGTCACGGCGATCTACGCGCAGCGCGAGTTCCGCGTGTATACCAGCCTGGAACCCTACGATAACGTCACCCTGCCCGCGGACTACACCGTGCCCGCGGAATTCGTATTTGCGCGGCTGATGTATCCGTCTCATCCCAATGCCCGTTTCAGTCGGCCGCTGGGTTACGGGGGCCGTTTCGATTGGCGCGAGGGCGGCACCAGTTGGGCGCAGGATTATCCGCGCGCCGACCGCCAGTTTTCGCTGGCCCTGCGGCGGCTGACCCGCCTGAATGTCCGCTCCGTGGAGCAGCCCATCAATCTGGACGACGGCGACGACGTCTATAACTGGCCGTGGCTGGCTGCCGGCGAGATGGGCGACTGGAAGTTGACTCGCGCCCAGGCGGAGCGCTTGCGCGATTACCTGCTGCGCGGCGGATTCCTGATGCTCGACGATTTCTGGGGCACGCAGGAATGGAACCGCTTCGCCGAGAGCATGGACGTGGTGTTTCCCGACCGCGAGACTGTGGAGATCGACAACGCCGATCCGGTATTTCACTCCGTCTATGATCTCGACGACCGCTACCAGATTCCCGGGCAGTGGGCGCTGGGGCGAGGCACCACTTACCGCAGCGACGGTTACCGGGACCACTGGAAGGGCATTTACGACGATCACGGCCGCCTGATGGTGACCATGGACTTCAACTCCGACGTGGGCGATTCCTGGGAGTGGGCCGATTCACCGCGTTATCCCGAAAAATATTCGGCGCTGGGCATCCGCATCGGCGTCAACTACGTCATCTACTCGCTCACGCACTAAGCGCGCCGCGCGCGGACCCGCTAACGGCCGGAGCCGCGCACAACCGCGGCATCCCGCAGCTTGTTGAGTTCCCGCCGGGCGATGGTGGCCCACTGGCTGGTGGGATCCAGTTTCAGATAGGTCATCCAGTGCCGCACGGCCTTCATCGCCTGATTCGAGGCCTGGTACAACAGCGCCACGTTATAGTGCGCGTCGGCATAGGCTGGCACAATGCGGATCGCGGTCAGGTAGTGCTCCATGGCACTGGAGCGGTCGCCGCGCTCGTCGAACAGATTGCCCAGATCGAAGTGCGCCAGCGCATACTCGGGGTCCACTTGAGTGGCCTGCCGGTAATAGAACTCCGCCTTCGCGAAGTTGCGCGCGTTGAAGTACACAGTCCCCAGATTCACCAGCGCGCCGGTGGAGTGCGGGTCCATCTCGATGGCCTTCTCGTAAGCCTCAATGATCTCTTTGGCAGGGGCGCCGCCCGCTTCCAGGTCCAGCCCTTTCTGGAACCAGTGTTCCGCTTCCTGACGGAGATCGCGCTTAGGCCGGGGAGTCTCCTTCACGCGGAATTCCAGTAGGCGGTTCAATTCGACGCGATCGAAGTTGAACAGCAGCTGTCCGGACTCGGCCTCCATCGCGCGGCCTTCCAGTTCCACGCGAATCTTCTTGCCGTCGGCGTAGAGCCTGAGCTCGGTGAGAGGATCGTCCACGCCGCGCAGTTTACGGCCCAGCGCCAAAATCGCGCGGCGGATTTGCGCAACGGGAACCCGGTGGGCGCGGAGGTGGATCAAAGTTCGCAACGCCACCAATTCGCGGAAGCCATAGTGGGTGGCCGGCCGCAGAAGGTTCTGCTGCTCCCAGGACTTGAGTTGCCGCTCGGTGACACGCAGCAACCTTCGCGCTGCATCACGGGGCAAGCTTTGGCTCATTGCGGGAGTAGCCACGCAAGAATTTTAACAGGACTGGTACAACGAAATGGCCGCGATTCCCGCGGCGCCCGCGTCCACGCAATCCTGGACGTTCTCAGCCGTGATGCCGCCGAGGGCAAGAACCGGGATGCGAACAGCCCGCGCGGCCTCGGCCAAACCGTTCAATCCGCGCGGCGGCAAGGCAGACTCTTTCGATCGCGGAGGGAATACGGGACCGAACATCACGTAGTCCGCGCCGTCTTGTTCCGCAGCGCGCACTTCATCCACGCTGTGGCAAGATGCGCCGATCAGGAATCCCAGGGGCGTTATAGCACGCCACAATTTTGCGGCAGGAGAACCGGAAGGCAAGTGCACTCCGGCGGCCCCCGCAGCCAGTGCCACATCCACGCGCGTGTTCACCAGGATCTTCGAGCCCTTGGGATTGGGCAGCGCCAGCGCGCGCCGTACAAGGACATGGAGATCCCGCGCACACAAGTCTTTTTCGCGGATCTGGATCCACTCGACACCGGCTTCCAGGTTGCGCGCCATGACATCCAGTAGCGGCAGATCCGGGGGCAGAATCCGGCGGTCCGTGATGAAACAGCGCGGCATGCGCTTTCAGTGTAGCCGCCGCCCGCAGTGTTAACGCTGGTTGCGGAATAGCGGCCTGTGCTATAAAGGGCACCTGAGTATGGAAGAGCGCGCATTTTTTCGAGAGTCGGAGACCACCAAGCCGTCGCAGTTGAATTGTCCTTTTTGCCGGACCGTGGATAGCTACGATCTGCGCTGGATGGTGCGCAAGAAACTGGACCAGGTGCCGCGCGGAGCCGATGAGCGCGACCGCGCCCGTTTCGCCAAATTCGCCAGCTACATGGTGCTGCTGGACGACAAGGCCATGTGCAAGAACATGCGGTGCCGCAAGCGGTTCGACATTTCCGGCGTCAAGACCATGGCGTTCATCTGACGGATTCGCCCCGCATCAACCCCAAATAGACGATCGCCGACACAAAGAAGCCGAGGAACCAGGCGTAATCGTAGAGCCAGCGCAGCGGTTCGATGGCCAATCCCGCCAGCGCAATGACGATCCCGCACGCCAGCGCGCCGACGGCCCGCCAATTCACGCCTCCGGAATAGCTGTACGCTCCGTCCAGGGAATACAGCGCGTCTACATCCAGGGTGCATTTCCGCAGCACAAAGTAATCGGCGATCATAATGCCCGCAATAGGTCCGAGGAGACTGGAGTAGCCGATCAGCCAGCCGAAGATGTACGCATTCGCGTCGCTCAACAGTTTCCAGGGCATGATGAGGACGCCGATGATTCCCGTGATCAACCCGCCCGCGCGGAAGGAAATCCGCCGTGGATTGAGATTGGAAAAATCATTGGAGGGCGAGACGACATTCGCCGCCACGTTGGTGGTGAGCGTCGCGACCAAGAGCGCGACCAGCGAGATCAGTGCCACTACAGGCCGGTTTAATTTACCGAGAAGCACGACCGGGTCCCACACCGCTTCGCCGAAAATCAAGGCGGATGCCGATGTGACCGCGACGCCGATAAACGCGTAGAGCGTCATGGTGGTGGGCAAACCCAACGCCTGCCCCCACATCTGTGCTTTCTGCGAGCGGGCATAACGCGTGAAATCCGGGATGTTCAACGCAACGGTCGCCCAGAAGCCGACCATTCCCGTGAGCGAAGGCACAAAGAACCGGAAGAACTCGGCGTTCGTGCGAAACTTGCTCGGAGTTTCCAGCACCGGGCCCAGGCCACCAGCCAGATCCGTAACCCACCACAACAGAAGCACGCCAACGGCGATCATGAATGGGGCCGATACGCCCTCGATCCATTTGATGGTCTCCAGGCCGCGCCAGACGACGTAAATGTTCAGGGCCCAAAAAGCGACGAAACAGATCCACAGCCACGCCTGGGAATGCGCGACCGCAGGCCAAAGAATCCCCAGCATCGTATGAATGGCCTGGCCGCCAATCCAGGTCTGGATGCCGAACCAGCCACAGGCCACCAGCGCGCGCAAGACCGCGGGAATGTTCGCGCCGCGCACTCCAAATGAAGCGCGCACAAATACCGGAAAAGGAATCCCGTACTTCGTGCCGGCATGGGCATTGAGGATCATGGGGACTAGCACGATCAGATTGCCGAGCAAGATCGTCGCGATCGCCTGCTTCCAACTCATGCCGCCCGCGATCAGGCCGGACGCCAACATGTAGGTGGGGATGCACACGCTCATGCCGACCCACAACGACGCGTAGTTGTAAATGCCCCAAGTACGCTTGTCCGCGGAGACCGGCGCGAGGTCTTTGTTATAGAGCGGAGATTCCTGAATCGCCCTGGTGATCATGTTGGTCTCGATCATGCCGGCGGCTTCCGGCACTCCACAAGGATCACGGACGGATCCGCGAAAAAATCGTCCCAATACTCCCGGTTGGGTCCGCTGGCTTCAGCAGGAGAAAGCTCCAGCGAGTGCCATTGAATGCCGTCGAGGCCTGCCTCACGCAGCGCCCATTCATGGGTGGCGATGTCCAGATGATAGTTATCGAACTGAAACGTCTCGTTTTCGAGGAAAATCGTGTAGTGCAGCGCCGTGCCGTTGCGAAGCTCCTCATCGGCGCTCTTCACGAAGCCGTACTTGCGTGTCGTCAGAAAATTCTCGGGCCGCTGTAGAGGGTTGTTGTTGACGGTGACGAATCGGCCGCCCGGCTTCAGGTTCCTGGCGATTCCCTGGCACATCGCCAGCAGTTCGTCGGGCGTGCGTGCGTAGTTCAAGAGATAGGCGGCAAGCACAACGTCGAACGCATCTGGAAATTGGATCGACCGCGCGTCGGCGACTGTGTATTCGACGCCAAGCCTATTTCCCCTTTCACTGTTCTGGGCGAGTTCGATCATCTTCGTTGAAATGTCGACTCCCGCGGCACGCGCCGCGCCGAGCGCCTTGACCATGCGCGTATAGTGCCCCTCTCCACACGCAAGATCCAGAACCGACTTTCCTTCGACGCCGCCGAGCAGTTTGAGCAAGCTGTATTGCTCGACGTGATGCCGCCAGGGGATCAGCTTGGCGCGCTTGTATTGCTCGGCGATGTGGTCGTAATGAGTGGACATGCACGCACGGACCAAGCCGTTACTTTACCGCAAAGGAAGCATTGGCTTGGCCAGCGCCATGCATTCGCCAATTTCGATCCAGCCCTGCGCGGGCAAAGTCATGGGCGGAAGCCCGTTGTGGGAAACGTGAACGCGGAAGCGGTGTCCCGCGAGCGGAGCCTGAAGCTCGGCGATACGCCCCACGGCGATTCGCGCTTCCGTCATGCCAGTTTCAAACTCGACGTGAATTGTGACGCCGCTGGAAATGCCATCCAGACGGATGGCTACGTGTTCCCCGTCGCAGCCGTAATACATCTCGCGCGCGGGCAATGAGCCGCCGTGCATCGCTCCGGAACGGAGATCGGGACGGTAGCGTCCCGCGCCCATCCACTCAAAATAGGATGTGATCTCACCGTCGAGCGTGATGCGAACCGGATTTTGCGGCGTCTCATGGACTTCGCCGGTCTGGAGAGAGCGCAGGATGGGATGCCCGAGCGCTTCCGGCGGGACCAGCCCCAACGCCCGGTACACATTGGCAAGGTGATCGCGATACAACTGGTCGAATTCCGGGCGGTTGTCCGAACCATGCTCGGGACCATACCACCAGTTCCAGTCGCTGCCTTCAGCAATCAGCAATTCCTCATAGGCCAGCCGGCGCGCGTTCTCGGAGACATCCGGAGTCTCATCATAGGCGCGGCGCGCGGCGAGCAGCAGCTCCCACGCCTGGTTGTCTTCTTCAGCGCCGATCCAAATGTCGAAGTTCGCGTTGATCCAGGAGCCGGGAAAAATTCCCTGCAGTGGTTCGGCTTCGAATTTCGCAAGCGCCTCGGAAACGGTGAGCGCCTCCAAATTGGGATCTTCCGCAATGCGCCGGTACAACTCGCGCAGAAACGGGCGGCCATTGGCCTCATAATACTCCCACGCGTTTTCTCCGTCGAGGATGATGGGGACGAGCGCTTCGCGGCCCGCCGCGTTGTGCCCCGCCGCGTTCTGAATGATGCGGTCCAGGAAGTGCCCCGCGGCATCGGCGGGATTCATGCGCGAGTACTCGAAGCCGATCAAATCGCTGAGATAGTGGTCGCGAAAGATCATGCGCATTTCGCGGCCGCTCTGGCGCCACGCGTACGGCTTGTAGGTAACATCGACACCGGGGTCGCGGTTGAGCGTGCGGCCGAGCACCCCGTTGTCGCTCGCCGCCCACGTAAACCCCGAATCGTGGGCCAAGGCCAAAGCGTGATCGGAAACCGAACCCTCGGAGGGCCACAAGCCAACGGGAGCCACACCGAAGATTTCGAGCATGTAGGCGCGGGCTCGTTCCAATTGCTCGCGGGCGTCGCCCGGATAATGAAAGCGCGGCGGCAACGCCACACCGGGATGCGGCACGGAAGCGATATCGGAATCGCACAACAGAGGCAGAATCGGATGATAGTACGGCGTTGTGGAGATTTCGATCTGCCCGCGATCCGCGAATTCGCGGTACACCGGCAGTACGCGCCGCAAAGACTCCCTTTGCTTGCGCGCCATCACGGCCTGATCGTCGAGCGTGAAATCGCGCCCCTTGCGCACCAGTTCGATGAGTTCCGCGTCGCGAGCCAGCAGGTCTTCATCAAACCAGACCATTTGATTCAGTACCTGTAAATCGCGAAAATCCTGCGTCAGGAACGGCTCCTTCCGCGCCTGCTTTTCATGCAATTCGCGATAACGCGGATAGCGGCAGATCAGGCGGTCATAGTTGGCCTGAAAAAAATACTTGAGAACGAAATTGCGTTGCGCTTCGCTCAGGTCCTCCGCGCGCGCCAAGGCGCAATCCAGAAACGGATCGGAGGCCTGGCCCGAGGCGTACTCGTCGATCTGCGCCACCATGCACGGAACCAGATTGAACGTCTGATGAATCCCCGGGAATTCAGCCAGAATCTCCACCATCCCGGCATAATCTTTGAGGGCATGCAGGCGCGTCCACGGCAGCTTGTATTCTCCGCTCCACAAGTCTTTGTAGAACGGCTGGTGCATGTGCCAGAGGAAGCAGAGAGTGGTCATCAATCTTTCCGGGTCATCGGCCGCAAACCGAGCAGCGCCACAACGCGCCGCAAGTCTCCCACAACGATCTCCGTGTTCGCGGCAAAGCGGCTCTTGGCAAGCGCGGCCTTGATGGCGTCGCCGCTGGGGTCGGCAATCACGATCAGCCGCGGCATCATGCCGCTGGCTTCAAATTGCTTCAAGTCTTCCAGGAAGGCCGCTGCATCCGGCTTGGTGAACGGACGGATAGCCGGGTCGATGGCCTGCCCGTTACGGACCAGTATGCCGTAGTTGCGAACGGTGAACCCTGCTGCCATCGCGTTGGTCCACAGGTAGCCGGCGGGAGGCAGGTTCGCGGGATCGCCAAAATCGAAATTAGACCGGCGGCCGAGCTTCACCGTGAAGTCCGGTGCGACGCCGGCCACGGCTCGCATGACCGCTTCGGGCTCTGTGTCACGGACGACATAGATGACATGCGCAGCGGGACTCAGCTTCGACGGTTCGCGTTCCGCAGGCACCGGAGCCACATCCCCGAGAGGCTGCACTGAATTCGCGCGCGCGTTGGCAACCCACACTCTGTCGCCAGCGGTACGCAGCGCCGCCGGATAAGCGCCCGCCGGGATAAAACCGTCGACAACGCCGCGCACATCCGAGACATTCACGGATGCGATCAGATCGGCATCGGAGCAGGCCACGTACAAGCGGGTCTGGTCGGGGGAAAGCGCAAGAGCACTGGGCGTCATACCGAGAGGCGAGAGTCGCGACGGCGCAACGTGGATGCTTTCCATAAGGTTCAGCGTCTTGTTTTCGCCGACTCCCACGACAAACACGTTGTTGGTATTGGCGGCCGCGACGAACAAGCGGTAGCGCCAAGGAATGGGCGGCTCACCGGCATCCCGCTGTGGCTTGTAGGCGCTGAGTACCATGTCAGTGGGATGCGGGCCCACGCGGATGCGCCCGATTTCTTCGCCGCTCGTGGCGTTGTATTGATAAACGGCCGCGTCCGCCCAACTCGATATGAAGTACGAGCGCCCGTCGGGATGGAACAAAATGCGGTACGGGCGCCTTCCGGTTTTGAATTTGTCGATCACGCGGCCCGATTGCGGATTGATGACGACGACCGCGTTGCCGAAGAGGTCCGCCGCGTAGATCAAGCGGCCGTCGGGAGAAACCGTGACGTCACCCACAAAGTCCGCGGCTTTCATTTCACGAGCCAGTTTCAGTTCGCCCTGCGCGTAACTCAACTCATACACTACGCCGCGCGAGCCGCCGCCCACGTAGACATTCTTTCCGTCCGGCGAAACAGTTAGCCCCAGCCAGGCATCGGGCAAAGGAAGCTCCGCGCCGTTCACGACGCTGATCGAAGGCTTGGCGCCTCCGCTGAGCGCGAGCACGCGGCCATCCGGCGCGACGGCCAGCGACATCGGGAAATCCATGGCGAACGCGCCGAGCGCGCCGAACAGGAGCGCCCCGGCTCTCGCCGCGAAAACGGCTTTCATTGCGAAAACCTTTGGGCTATCGGCATCCGGCGGCCCACGCCGAACGCCTTGGTGGTCACCTTCAATCCCGGCGCGGCCTGCTGGCGCTTGTATTCATTGCGATCCACTTTGTGGACGATGTCCAGCACTTGTTCCAGCGGCAGCTTCAGACTTGCGGCAATCTCAGGCGGCGCATGATTGTGTTCGACGTAGGCTTCAAGGATGGGATCCAGCACCTCATACGGCGGCAGGGAGTCCGTGTCTTTCTGGTCCGGCCGCAGTTCAGCCGAAGGCGGTTTGGTGAACACGCTTTCCGGAATCGCGCCGTTGTGCCGCGTGTTGGCGAGGCGGGCCAGCTTGTACACCAGCGTCTTGGGCACATCACTGATGACCGCGAGCCCTCCGCACATATCGCCATAGAGCGTGCAGTAGCCCACGGCGAGTTCACTCTTATTGCCGGTGGTTAACACCATCGCGCCGGTCTTATTGGAAAGCGCCATGAGCGTGACGCCGCGCAGACGCGATTGGAGGTTCTCTTCCGTCACGTCGCTTCCAGTCTTCGCCGCCCAGCCCCCAAACAGCGGAGTCAGATCCTCAAGAAAGCGCTCATACGTTCCCGCGATGGAAACCAGCTCGAAGCGGATGCCCAGCTTTTCCGCCATCACGCGTGCATCGGTCACGCTGTGTTCCGACGAATACGGACCGGGCATCCCCACGCCGGTCACATTCTCTTTGCCCACGGCGTCGACGGCGATCACGGCGGTCAATGCCGAGTCAATACCGCCGCTTAGCCCAATGAGGACCTTCGCGAATCCGCACTTGCGAATATAGTCGCGAGTGCCCAACACGAGCGCCTGATACGCGGCTTCACATTCGTCGGTAAAATCCTCGTTACGTTCTCCGGTGCCCGCGCCGAGATCGCACAGCACCAAATCTTCTTCAAACGATCCAGCCTGCGCGATCACTTCCCCGGCTCTATTCATCGCGAAACTGGTACCGTCGAAAACCAGTTGATCGTTGCCGCCCACCTGATTGACGTATACGACGGGCTTGCCGTACCGCCGCGCGGCGGCGCGGTAAACACTACGCCGGATCGCCCGTTTTCCCATGTTGTAAGGGGACGCGTTGATGCAGATTAGCATCTGCGCGCCGGCCGAGAACAATTCCTCCACGGGGTCGCGCTGATACAGACGGTGTTTCCAATAGTCGCGATCATTCCAGGCGTCTTCGCAGATGGTCAGCGCGACGGGAGTTCCGCGCAGAGTGCACAGATGCTGGCGCTCGGCCGGCCGGAAGTAGCGCGCTTCGTCGAAGACGTCATACGTAGGCAGCAGCATCTTGCTCTGCCGGAAAACGATTTCGCCGTGCTCGATCAGCGCCGCGCGGTTCTGCGTGCGCTTGCCGGTTTCGGCATCCGAGCGCCCCACGTATCCGGAAACGATGCTGAGATCCAGATCGCGCGTTTCCCGCGCCAGGCGTTCCAACTCGCGTTCGGAGGCATCGATAAAACTCGGCTTCTCCACCAGATCGCGCGGAGGATAGCCGGTGAGGGAGAGCTCGGGGAACACGACAGCTTCGGCGCCGCGAGCGGCGGCATCGCGCGCGGACCGCACCATGCGATCTACGTTTCCCGCGAGGTCCCCGACCGTGGGATTGAATTGCGCTAGAGCGATGCGCATGGAAATACCATTGTAACCACGCGCTACGGCTTAATTCGACGAATCCACGTATTCGGCGCCGGCGGGAGGCGTAAAGCGGAACATCATATCGGGCACCGGCGGGTTCTGCTTTTCGTTTTCAAAAGAGAACTGGAGGAGCGAATTGTCCTGGCCCTTCACCTCCAGCTTGCGGATGGTGAAATCCGGTCCGGCCAGGAACGACACTTCGGTGTAGGGAAGCTTGTCCGACTTGGGGATTGCCGTGATATAGGTGCCGCCGTCTTCGGCGTGCGCGCGGAACTCGCGAAAGTCTTTATTGAATTCCAGCCGCCCGAGCAGGAACGCCAGAGGCGCGCGCATGTCGTCGGTCTCCTTCATCTTCATCTTCTCGGCGCGATTGTCCCCCGGCGTGTAGGAATAGACGAACTTGCCATCGGAGATGAAGAGTTTCCCGGCGGGAGCCGTGTACTGCCAGCGCATGCGGCCGGGCTTGCGCAGAAACAGGTCGCCTTTCTCCGTGCGCTGCCGTCCTTGAATCTTGGACATCTCCACGAAAGACAGCGACAACGTCTGCGCCCGGTTGTAGTGATCCTCGACTCCCTTCAGTGTGCGGGGAACGTCGATATCGGCGGCGAGCAGCGGAACTGTGTACAGCGCTGCGAGGAAGAGTCGCGACATCTACTGCACCAGCGCAAACGTGAAAATCCCGCCGTTGCCCGCGAGCGCGACGTATTGTTTGCCGCCGACCATATACGTCATGGGAGACGCGCGCCAGTTCTGCCCGGTTTCAAAATGCCAGACCGTCTTTCCGGAAGTCGCGTTCACCGCCGTCATGGTACCTCCGCCTTCGCCGAAGAATACCAGCCCGCCCGCCGTCGCCAGCGTCCCCGAGCCGCCGCCGTTCGCCAGTTTGTATTCCCAGGCGGTCCGTCCGGTGCGGATATCCAGGGCGCGGATAAACAAGTTGGCTCCGGGCTGGCCCACGCCGCTGCCGCCGAAGAAGCGCTGCCCCATGTCGATGGGCGCGGGGTCCTTCTTATAGATCGCGCAGCCGTCGATCACGCGCACATAAAACAGCTTGGTGATGGGATCGTAGGACGCCGCGGGCCAATTGGCGCCGCCACCCACGCCGGGACACACGAGCGCGCCTTCGAGGGTGGAATCGAAGTGCTCGGTCAAAATCGGCCGCCCGTCTTTTCCGTAGCCGGTGGCCCAGTTCACTGTGGAAAACGGCTTGGCCAGCAGCAGTTCCCCGTTCGTACGGTCGAGCACGAAGAAGAACCCGTTGCGGTCGCCGTGCAGCAGCAGCTTGCGCGGACGCCCTTCCCACTGCTCGTCGACGAGCAGCATGGGCTGCACGGAATCCCAGTCATGCATGTCATGCGGCGTGAACTGGTAATACCATTTCATCGTGCCGGTCTTGATATCCAGAGCGACCACGCTCGACGTATATAGGTTGTCGCCCTTGCGTTCATCGCCGTTGAAATCCGGGCACGGATTGCCGACGGCCCAATACAAGGTTTCGAGCGCCGCGTCGTACGATCCCGTAAGCCACGTCGCGCCGCACCCGCGTTCCAGCGCGTTGCCGACCCACGTTTCCGCGCCCTTCTCGCCGCGCACGGGAATGCTGTAGAAGCGCCAGGCCCGCTCGCCCGTGGCGACTTTGTAGGCATCCACAAATCCGCGCGCACCCTCTTCGCCACCGGCCACACCGGAGAGCACCAGGTCCCCCACCACCAGCGGCGCTGCCGACGCACTGTACCCTTCGGCGGCATCGGCCATGGTCACGTCCCACAGTTTCTTGCCCGTGCCGCGATCCAGCGCGATGACGTGCGCGTGGTCGGTGGCCATGAAAACGCGATTGCCCGCGACCGCGACGCCGCGATTGGCTCCGCCGCCGGCTTCGCTCAGGATGCCCGGCGTGCGTGGCATGCGAAACGCCCAGATCTGCCGACCGCTGGTCGCATCCACCGCGTAGGCTTCATTCGGCCCCGTTACGTACATCACGCCGTCGATCACCAGCGGAGTCACTTCCAGGCGCGGGGCGCCCGGCACCGGAAACACCCACGCCGGAGCCAGCTTCTGAATATTGTTGGTATTGATCTGTTCCAGGCGGCTGTAACGATTGCCGGTGAGACTGCCATCGTAGCTGGCCCAATCCTGTTTGGGTTCAATCTGGCGCTCGCTGTAGTTGCCGCCGTCGCGAATCAGCAGATGGAACTTGCCGTCGGCGGTTATGACAGTCGCGCTGAAGGCCGATTCGCTGGTGAGCGTACCGGCAAGCGTGCGGCCATCGCGCAATTTGAGACTGACTGGATGCGGCTGGAAGGGGCCGGTGCCGGGCCGGGGCTGGCCGGGCGTCACCTGCACGGTGCCCGTCGCCAGGCCGTGCAGATGCTTGAGCAACACGTCCATCTCCTCATTGGTGAACGCGAAGCGGGGCATGCCCTTATCCACGCGGCCGGTCCGCACCAGGGTGGCAATCTCGGTATCGGAATGCGAACCAAGGAAACCCAGGATGGACGGCGCGCGGTCCGTTCCGGTGGCATCCCCGCCGTGGCAGATCGTGCAGCGGGTCTCGAAACTGCGCACCGGTGCGGTTACCGGTTGCGCCGCCGCCCAAACAGCGGCCCACAGAAGCCCTAGGGAATAGATTCTCTTCACGCGGCGATTGTATCATCGAATGGATCTGTACCCGCGCTACTCTGGTATGACTAGGACAAGGTGGTTTATGGACAAGATTCGTAAAACCGACGATGAATGGCGCAAGCAGTTGACTCCGGAGCAGTACAACGTCGCCCGCCAGAAGGGCACTGAACCGGCCTTCACCGGCAAGTATTGGAACAACCACGAAGACGGCATGTACCGCTGCTCCTGTTGCGGCGCGGAGCTGTTCGACTCCGCGACGAAATTCGACTCCGGCACCGGCTGGCCCAGCTTCTGGGCTCCCGTTGACCCTGCCAAAGTGCGCACGGAAACGGATACCAGCCATGGCATGGAACGCGTCGAAGCGCTCTGCGCTCAATGCGATGCGCACCTGGGCCACGTGTTCCCGGACGGTCCCCGGCCCACCGGCACCCGCTTCTGCATGAACTCGGCGTCTTTGGACTTCGGCAAGAAAGAATAAAGTCTCCGCGCAAGTGCGCCGATCAGTACCCGGAGGATTTTCCGGTGGATCTTGCGCAAATGTTCTTGAGCGAGGCGGTCGCCATTTTCGGCTATGGCTTATTGATCACGGCCGTATACAAAATTTTCCAGCTTGGCAAAGAGGTGCGGGAGATCAAGGACCTGCTGAAAAAATCCGGGCGAAATGCGTCGCATGGCGCTACGGCAATCCCGCCGGTTTCATCCGCCGAGAGTGACGCCGCCGCGGACGAATACGCCGCAAACCTTATGCGGTCCCTGCAAGCCGAATCCGCGCACAGTAAGAACGAAGCACAGAAGACGCCGTAACCTCCCCGGGAAGTATTGGCGGGTTAGGAGATAAGGGTTTTCGAAACTGCCCTTCCTCCAGGTCAGCACGGGATAATACCGCTCATTCGGGACTCGGCTGGCTATTAAACGCAGGCACAACGTCGATCTCCACAGACTTTTGTCCTTGAGCGGATGCGAAAAGATGCCAACCGCCCAAGTCCTTGCCCCGGGGATTGTGTAACTCGGGGATTGTGTAATTATGGATTCAGCCGCTATCATGCGAACGCCCTGCGTTTTAGTCATCGCCGTGCATCTCGCAGCGTTCCCGATGCTCGCTCAGGAGACTGAGCCATCCCGCAAACCTGACGTCCCCTACGTCCCCACCACGGACACCGCCGTCAAGGCGATGCTCCGGCTGGCGAAGGTCGGAAGTTCAGATGTCGTTTACGATCTTGGATGCGGAGACGGCCGGATTGTTGTCGCGGCCGCCAAGAACCACGGCGCGCGCGGCGTGGGGATCGACATTGACGCGCAGCTCATTCGTGAGGCCAGGGAAAACGCCCGCCGCGCCGGAGTGGCCGGCCGGGTGGAGTTTCGCGAGCAGGATCTGTTCAAGTCTGACTTCCGTGACGCCACGGTAGTCGCGCTATTCCTGTTGCCGGCGCTGAACCGGCGCTTGCGGCCGCAGCTTGAAGCGCTAAAGCCCGGCACGCGCATCATTTCCAACACCTTCGAGATTGCAGGCTGGAAGCCGGCCAGAGAGATGGTTGTGAAAGATGATCCCGGCGACGCGTACTATTTCGGCAGCCGCCGCCTGTTCTTGTGGATTGTGCCCAAGCGCAAGTAGGTAGCGCCGGAAATGCCTTCCGGGCAGTGGTTTCAGTGAGCTGAATAGCAGTTTTGCCGCACGCGCCCCTCGGCTGCAATCAAATGCAGTAGTAATCATTCCACGTGCGCCGGGCTGGTCTGGGCGTGCGCATCCAAAAGACATAAAAGATACGACAAGGAGAAGAACAGTGAAGCGATTCATGAGAAGTGTAAGTGTGTGCCTGGCGCTGTGCCTGCGGCGCTCAACGTGATGGCCAAGAGCAAGCAGTATGAGGTCATCGTCAGCCATCCAGTGCAGGCGGGAAGCGTACAGATGGCAAAAGGAAAACATCAGCTCGAAGTCAACGGCGGTACCGCCGTCCTGTATCAAGGCAAGAAAGAAATCGGCAAAGTCCCGGTGCGTTCAGAAGAGGCCGTAAAGAAGATCGAAATCACCAGCCTGGATGTGGCTGGCGACAAAGTCACTGCCTTCGAACTGGGCGGCACAAAGACGAAACTCGTTGTAACAGGGCAATAGGCCGTTCGCGCGGGCCACACCAGTCCGGAAATGCAGTTACCCCAAAATTTGTATACTGCATTCATGATCAATCGGCGTATATCCTCAATCTGTCGGGGTTTCTTTTCGGCGGCTACTGTGCTCGCCGCGATCATGGTGCTGTCTGTGGCCCCGCGAACGCAGGGACAGGAGCCATCCGCGCCGAGTGCCTCCGACATCGCCGACGGCATGCGGCTATTCCAGCAAAAAGGCAACTGCCAGGCTTGCCACGGCTGGTCCGGCGACGGCCACAAGTCCGACAGCCAGATGCCCGACGGCGCGAATCTGCGGGAAATGAAGCTCAACCGCGCGGGACTCATCCTGATCATCAAGTGCGGCAAGCTGAATTCGCAGATGCCGGCCTTCGACAAGTTCGCCTATAGCGACGGCCGCTGCTACGGCAAAAAGCAGGCGGATCTGCGGGCCTACCCGACCCGCATGCCCGATGCTCCAGCCACCTTGCAACCACGTGAAATCGATCTGATTGCCGATTTCATGATGGAAAAGATCGTCGGCAAGGGTCCCATGGATACCAAGGCCAAGTGCGTCGACTTCTGGGGCCAGGAAACCGACATCTGCAACGCGCTGAAGTAAGACGCTGAAGCAAAAGCGAAGACACCCCCACCGCGCCATCGTCCGGGGTGCTGGACGCGGGGCTGTTCCTTTACTCGCGATTTTGCTCTAAAATAGCTCGCAGGAGGGAACAACGATGAAAACCCCATGCATCCCGGCATTTCTCATCCTTACGGTGGCCGCTGCTGTCATGCCGCTGTGGGCCCATCACTCATGGCCGATCAACAATGACAAGCTGGTTACGGTCAAGGGCACTGTAATGGAGTTCAAGTGGACCAATCCGCACCCGATGATGACCGTCGAGGTGCAAGCCGGCGACGGGCGGATGGAAAAATGGGAGATCGGCGGCCCCGCCATCATCCGGATGGAAGCGAACGGGTGGAACAAGTCAACCGTGAAGCCCGGCGACGTGATCACGGGCATCGGCTATCAATTTGCCGACGGCCAGAAGATTCTCAGGCTTGAGCGCGTTATCATGCCCGACGGCAAGGAACTCCGCCTCTACGGCCGCTAGAAGGCCGCGCTGCTGAAATAGAAAAGGGGACAGACTACTCTGTCCCCTTTCGTGTCTCGCGTTCCTTGCGTTTAATTCAACGCAAACACAAACAGGTAGCTGGAATCCTGGAAGTTGTCGTACTTCACCGGATGCAGGTGGCGGCCGCTGGCCTGCACGGCCAGATACTGCTTCGGACCGATCGCATACACCACCGGCGCGCCCTTCAGCGCCGTTCCCACGTTGAACCGCCACAGTTCTTCAAGCGTTTCGTCGTTGTAGGCGACCACCCAGCCGTCCTGCAAAGCGGTGAAGAGCAATCCGCCCGCGGTGACCGTGGCGCCCGAGCGCACTTCGATGTCCGTTACGGCTTTGCCCAGGACCTTGTGGTTGACCGTGTCGAACGCGGTGATCGAGCCGTAGTATAGGTCGCTGTTGTAGGTGCGTTTATCGCTGTTCTTCCGGTCCAATCCGCCGCTGGGCGAAAGGAACTTGAACTCGGCGCCGTTCTGCGAGAAGCAGCCCTCGATGCCGACACCATAGGCGATGTGCTTGACGGGGTTGTAGGCAGTCGGCTGATGGGCAATGCCGCCGTGCCAGGTCGGGCAGGTCCGCTTTTGCGGATCGCCGCGCAGCGAACGCGCGATTGGATTGTACGTTTGCACGTCCAGCTTAGGATTGTATTCCACCGGCTTGCCGGTTTCCGGATCCAGTCCCTTGGTCCAGTTCAGATCGTTGACGTACTTGTTGCCTTTAATGAACCGTCCGTTGGTGCGGTCCAGGGAGTAAAAGAATCCGTTGCGGCCGAAGTGGCTGACCACCTTGCGCGACCGGCCGTTAATGACTTCGTCGTAAAACATGTGGACGCCGACCTCGTCGTAGTCCCAGGAATCGTTGGGCGTGTACTGAAAATGCCACGCCAGCTTGCCGGTGTCGATGTTGAGCGCAACCGCGGAATCCGTATACAGGTTGTCGCCGGGGCGCGCCTGAGGATCGTATTGGGGAACCGGATTACCCGTGCCCCAAACCGTGAGCCGGGTTTCCGGATCGTAGGAGCCGGTTTGCCAAATGCCGCCGCCGCCGGTCTTCCACGCGTTGTTCTTGTCTTTCCAGGTTTCGCTGCCGGGCTCGCCGGGCTTGGGGATCACGTACCACCGCCACAACTCTTTGCCGGTTCTCGCTTCGAGAGCCGCCACCCAGCCACGCGTTCCGGCATCGCCGGCTCCGTTGGCGATGAGGACCTTGTCTTCCACCGTCATCGGCGCGGTAACGAATTTCTCTCGCGTGCCGAACTCGTTGGCAACGGCCACCATTTTGTCCCACACGATCTCGCCGTTATCGCGCTTGACCGCGATCACGCGGCCGTCAGGAAGATTGGCGATGACCAGGTCTTCCCACAGCGCGATGCCGCGCGTGCGCGGCTGGTTGCCCTGGTGTTTCACGCCGGGGTCGGTGACCCATACGAACGTGCCGCGGTTGGGATCGCGCGCGTCGATCTTATAGAGCGTCCCCCAGCCGTCGGTGGTGTACATGAAGCCGTTGTCGATCAGCGGATTCAACTCATTTTCCGGGCCGTTCTGCCCAACGTCCTGCATGCCGCCCAGCGCCAGCGCCCACACCATGCGCATGTTCTTGACGTTATCGCGGTTGATCTGCGAAAGCTTCGAATAGCGCGTGGAACCGTAATCGCCGTTCATCATAAGCCAGTTCTGCGGCTCAGTGGATGCGTTGAGCAGCCGGTCCTTATTGACTGTCATCGAGTACTGGGCGAACGCCACCACCGCAAACGCGGCCACCAGCGCCCCGCTGAGCGCCGCAATTGTAAAGGGTTTCCGTAACCTGTTTCGCATGATCGTCTCCTATTTCACGCTGCCTTTTGGTCCATACTACACTACGCGCTTCGCGGGTGGGAAACGCCATTTGGCCGGCTACCCATGCAGCAAGCGAAGAACCTCACCCAGACCCGACAACCGCACCGGCTGATCCGCGATCAGAGCCTCGCCGTAGCGGGCGCCGGCCAGCGAACCGAAGTAGCGATCGCGGGATTCCAGCCCAAACAGATAGTCGCCCACGCCGTGCGCGATCACGCCGAACTCTTCCGCTGTCTTCCCGAATTGCGAACGATGGATGCGCAGCAGGTCCAGCTTTTGTGGAAAGACACTCGTCGTATCGACGACGAACGTCGGCCGTTCGAATTTGTTCAATGGGCAGTAAAGAATTGCCCGTGGCTTGTGCGGAGGGTTGGGGTCGTCAAGTTTCTTGAGCGCACAGTAGATTTGGGAATTGCGGACCATCAGCCCCGCCGCCGCGTGATCCGGATGGCGGTCTTCCCAGTAGGGAGCGATCACCAGATCTGGACGATAGCGCCGAATCGCGCTTGCTACCAGGCGCCGGTTCTCCGGCGTGTCGACGAGGCCGCAATCGGGCAGGTTCAGCGACTCGCGGGTCGCGCCGAGGAACTCCGCTGCCGCGGCGGCCTCCACCTGGCGCTCTTCGAACGTCCCGCGATTGCCCATCTCGCCGTTGGTCAGGTCCACGATGGCGAAGGAAATTCCCGCGTCGCGCAGCAGGATCGCGATGCCTCCGGCGCCCCATTCCACGTCATCGGGATGAGCGCCGAAGAAAAGAACGTCGACATGTTTAACGTTCACTTGAGTAACGACATGCATCAAGCGCCATGCTAGCAATTCCTCGCGCGGCGTCGTGGGTCACGGCCCTCGTGTATGATCGAAGTTATCTTAAGTTTGGCTATCTTAGTCGTGCGCACTTCCTGCCTGAAATCCGCGATTACCCTACTGGTTGCGTTGTGCGGCGCAGCCCAAGCCCAAAGAACAGTGGCTCCCCGCGCTCTGCCGCGAACTGCGCAAGGGCGGCCCGATTTGCAGGGAATCTGGCGGCCCCAGAGCCGAGCAGCGTACGATCTGGAATATCACGCGGCGTCATACGGCGTTGCCCCCGGCAGGAGCGTCGTCGACGCGGGAGCGATCCCATATCAGCCCTGGGCGCTGCAAAAAAAGCTCGAAAACTACGCCCATCGCAAGACTGCCGATCCCCTCGGGAAGTGTTACTTGCCGGGTGTCCCGCGCATCATGTATCTGGAATATCCGTTGCAGATTTTCCAGAGAGCCGATCAAGTCGCCATCCTTTTCGAGTGGTCGCAGATTTACCGGCTGATCTCCACCAATGGTAAGCCGCCGCTGCATGCGGGCATCGAATCCTGGATGGGCGATTCGCGCGGGCGCTGGGAAGGCGACACGCTGGTCGTGGAAGTCAAGAGCATGAACGACAAGACCTGGTTCGACATGACCGGCAACTTCCACAGCAGCGCGATGCGCGTGACCGAGCGCTACACGATGCAGGACGCCGACACGATCCAGTACGAAGCTGCCATGGACGACGCGAAGGTGTTCACCAAGCCCTGGAAGATTACCATTCCCCTGGTGCGCCAGAAGCACATGGATCGCCTTCTGGAATATCAGTGCCAGGCTGAAGCCGAAGAGACCAACGGCGCTTTCGAGCGCGATGATCGAACCTGGTATCCGCAGCTAGCGCCGGGACAGCAGCCTCCCGCGCCTCCGGCCGCACTGCCGCCCGCAGGCCCGCTTCCGCCCGTGAGAACTGGCGCCAATCTTCGCCGGATCGCCAACAGCCGCCAGACCCCCAACGGCAGGCCTGATTTATCGGGCTACTACGAAGCTGAACCCGTCGGCGCGAATTACGGTCTGGAAAAGCATGCCGAAGATTTCCTGACTCCGGAAAGCAAGGGCGCGCTCATTGATCCGCCGGATCGCATCCTTCCTTATCAACCGTGGGCCAAGGCGGAGCGCATCGATCGTGAACTGCCGCATCGCGGCTACGACGATCCGACCGCGCACTGTTTCGTGGGCGGCGTGCCGCGCTCGATCTATGTCCCCTCGCCGTTCCAGATTTTCCAGACGCCCAACTATGTCGTTTTGCTGTTCGAGCGCATGTCCTGGCGCGTGATCCCGCTTGACGGGCGCGCTCATAGTCCCGATCACGTCCGCCTGTGGCAAGGCGATTCCGTGGGGCGTTGGGAGGGAGACGTTCTCGTGGTGGACACCACGAATCTGAACGGCAAGACCTGGCTCAACGAAGTCGGTGACGTCGTCAGCCACGCGGAGCACGTGACGGAACGCTTCATCCCTGTAGATCGTGAGAAAGTCATCTACCGTGCGACGGTGTCCGATCCCCTGGTCTACACCAAGCCCTGGACCATCGAGTTCCCGCTGAACCGGCAATCGGAGGAGTTGCTCGAAGTCGCCTGCCATGAGGACAATGGGGATTTGCAGCACCTCAAAGACGTCAGGGACGACTATCGGGCGCACCCCACTAAGAAGGAGAGGTAACACGCTGAGGACCAGGAACATTTTCGTGATCGCGATCACGGTTCTAATCATGACCGCGACGGTCTTGGCGCATCACTCTTTCACCGCCGAGTACGACCAGCACAAGCCCGTCAAGATGACCGGCAAAGTTACCGAGGTCAAGTTCTCCAATCCGCATTCCTGGATTTATATCGATGTCGAAAGCGAAGGCAAGGTGGTGAATTGGGCTTTGGAAACCGGAGCCGCCAATGCCTTGATCCGGCGCGGCTGGCGGAAGGAAGATCTACCCGCTGGCACGGTCCTGGTGGTGGATGGATGGCAGGCCCGCAACGGCACGCCCACTGCGAATGTGAATACCGTCACCTTCCCGGATGGCAAGAAGCTGTTCGCGGGCTCGTCCAACGAACAGGCGAAGACGAAATAGAACAAACCGCTGGGAACGCCACCCCCTCCCTTGCACCCCGAAAAGTGATATGCTCGAAAACCAGAGCGGTCGTGTTGTGACCGCTCCCTGTGACCTTTAGAGGAGGCCTGACTTTATGAGTAAGAAAGTCCTGTATTTGGGGATTTTTACTGTGATTGCCCTGTTGGCTACTGTGTTGGCCGGATTGCTGCCTGCCCAGCAAAAAGCGGCGGGCGTGAACGTGGGCGCCACCGACGTGGGCGGCGTGGTAACCAGCTCCAAAGGCGCCGAAGCGGGCGTTTGGGTCGTCGCGGAAAGCCTCGACCTGCCGACCAAGTTCGTCCGTATTGTTGTTACTGATGACCAGGGGCGTTACCTGATGCCGGATCTTCCCAAGGCGAACTACAACATGTTCGTGCGCGGCTACGGTTTGGTGGACTCGGCGAGGGTGAAGACCACGCCGGGCAAGACGCTGGACCTGAAAGCGGTCGTGGCACCCAACAATAAGGCCGCCGTCGAATACTATCCGGCGCTGTATTGGTACTCGCTGATGCAGATGCCGCCCAAGAGCGACTTCCCGGGCACGGGCGCGAAGGGTAACGGCATCGCCGAGAACATGAAGAGCCAGGGCGAGTGGATCCGCAACATCGTGAACACCGACGGCTGCACCGGCTGCCATCAGATGGGCGATAAGGCCACGCGCGACGTCCCCAAGATGTTCACGCAGGGCCACGATTCCAAGGCTGCATGGGATCAGCGCATCAAAGCGGGCCAGGCCGGCAACGGCATGTATTCCCGTTTGGGCCTAGTGGGCCGCGACCGCGCGTTGGGCATGTTCGCGGATTGGTCCGACCGCATTGCGAAGGGCGAGCTGCCCAATGCCGTGCCGCCGCGCCCGCAGGGCAAAGAGCGCAACGCCGTGGTCACCATCTGGGACTGGGCCGACCCCAAAGTTTATTTGCATGACGCGATCGCCAGCGACAAGCGCAATCCGACAATCAACGTCAACGGGCCGATCTACGGCGCCCTCGAAGACAGCGCCGATTACTTTGCGGTGATCGATCCGGTGAAGAACTCGGCCAGCAAGATCCCGCTGAAGCCGCGCGATCCGCAGACGCCCAGCTCGGCGAATAACCCGCCGGCCGGACCCTCGCCGTTCTGGGGCGATGAAGTCATTTGGAACAGCCAGACCACCGTCCATAGTTTCGCCATGGATGAAAAGGCCCGCGTATGGGCGGCCGGTCGCGTCCGTAAGCCCGAAACTCCGGCCTGGTGCCGCGCGGGCTCCGACCATCCGTCGGCGAAATTGATGCCCATCAACGCCGGCCAGCGCGGGGTCATCATGTACGATCCGAAGACCAAAGAGACCTCGACGATCGATACCTGCTTCACCTGGGGCCACATCAACATGGACGATAAGGGCGTTCTGTGGTCCTCGTTCGGTCCCGCGGGCGTCGAGGGTTGGTTGGACACGAAGATGTGGGACAAGACCCACGACGAGAAGGTATCCCAGGGCTGGAGCGCGTTCGTGCTGGATTACAACGGCAACGGCAAGCGTGACGCCTACACCGAACCGGGTCAACCCGACGATCCCGCCAAGGACAAGCGCATCAACGTCCAGTTCTATGGCGACGGTCCGGCGCCCGACGGCTCCGTTTGGGGAACCGTGATGGGCTTCCCGGGCGCGCTGGGGCGCTTCAGTCCTGGTGCTCATCCGCCCGAGACGGCGTTGACGGAAATCTACGAAGTTCCCTACAACAACCCGAAGGCCAAGGTGCAAGGGTTCTCGCCGCGCGGCATGGACGTGGATAGCAAGGGCGTGGTGTGGACGCCGCTCTCCAGCGGCGCGTACGCCAGCTTCGACCGCAGCAAATGCAAGGCCAAGCTCAACGGTCCGGAAGCCGCCAAGGGCCAGCATTGTCCTGAAGGCTGGTCGATCTACAACTTCCCCGGTCCCAACTACAAGGGCGCGGTGGACAACGGCTCAGCCGATTCGGCGTACTACAACTTCGTGGACCGCTTCGACATGCTCGGCCTCGGCAGCAAGGACGTGCCGCTGGCCACCGGCAACCTCTCCGAGGGACTGCTGGTGCTGGATAACGGCAAGTACCTCACGCTGCGTGTGCCCTATCCGATGGGCTACTACGCAAAGGGTCTGGACGGCCGTATCGACAATCCGAACGCGGGCTGGAAGGGCAAGGGCATCTACACCCCGATCTCTACCCGCGCGCCGTTCCATATGGAAGGCGGCAAGGGTGTTGCGCCCAAGCTCGTGAAGTTCCAGATGCGTCCCAATCCGTTGGCTAATTAACCGCTGACGAATTTAGAACCCACGCGGGGCAGTACCGGTTGCGAACCATCACCGGTACTGCCCCGTTTTTCATATTCGTTCCAGTGTCCAGTACACCGCCGTACAAGCGATTGCGGCAGACGCCGGAACCACGATGCGGCCGCGGTACCAGGCACGCTGAGAGTAGTGCCATCCGACCAGCAGAAAAGCCGCGCCGATCACGGCCAACTGCCCGGCTTCCACGCCCAGGTTGAAGGTCAATAAGGCCGTGACGAATTCAGACCGCGGCAGCCCCAGTTCTTTTAGCGCGCCGGCGAAGCCCATGCCGTGCAGCAGGCCGAAGGCGAATACCAGTGCGACCCGCCACGATTTCAGCTCGGAAAGAAAGATGTTCTCGATGGCTACGTAAGCGATGGATATCGCGATCAGCGGCTCCACGATGCCGGGCGATACGTTGATCAATCCGTACATGCTGAGCCCCAGCGTGATCGAATGCGCCACGGTGAAAGCGCTCACCTGCAACAGCACGGAGCGGGCGCGGCCGCTCAGCAGATAGATGCCGAGTACAAACAGCATGTGATCCAGCCCCAGCGGCACGATGTGCGTGAACCCGAGCTTCAGGTACAGCCACGCGGTGGCAAGCCGGCTGGCCGCCTTGGCGGGCGCTGCCAGCGCGAAGGGCTTGCTGCTCTGGCCTCCCTCCAGCCATTCGGTTGCCGCCTGATCCGCCCCCGCGTGCCGGATGGAGAGGGCGTAGGAAGCAAACGTCCAGCCAAAGGTCCAGGAGAAGTTCCGCGCGCCCGCGGGGATCTCGCCTGTCAGATGGATTGTGGCCGCCGTGGCAGAGGCCGCGTCCACGGGCGGTTCTACTTTGTACGAAACGGCCGGCTGGACTTCCGTATCGTCAAAACCAATCTTCACCCGTTGGCGGAACGTGGAGTCGAAGCCTTCGAGCAAGGCCCTATACCCGGACGGGTCGAGATTCGCGGGCGCTGCGCCGCCCGTGGATGCGGCCAGCTTGTCGGACAAGGCGCTGGCATCGGTCACGACTTCGATTTCATACCTACGGTTCTCTTGCAGCAGGACCGATACGCGTGTCGTGCCGATTTCATGCGCGCGAATCGTGCCACAGCCGAGCAACGCGGCAAGCGCTACCGGCAGCCACCGTGTGGTGAGAGAGCGCATGGGTCAGAGTCCCCCCGCGTTGGCCGTGCCCACTTCAAAGGTGAGCGACGCCCAGTAGCTCTGCCAATCGGCGTCGGTTCCGGCGGGAGCAGGCACCATGTGCACGGCTTTCACCAGCCACATCCCGCCCGGCCGCAGAGCCAGGCCCACGCGCCCGTCACTCCCCGTGCGCGCCGAAATTTTCTCCATGGGATGGCGGCGGTTCATCGCCACCACCAGCGCGCCTTCCAGGGGGCGGTTTTCATACAGCAAACGGAAGGGGAGGTCTTTGCCAGGAATCGCCGCATAGGGGTTTCTTTCGGCCACCAACTCCAGCGGAAAACCGAGCACGCGGTCGCCGTGAGCGGCGTTGCCCGGGGCCGGGTATGCCGGCGCCGTCAGCACCAGGCTCTTGGCGCAGCGCGTGAATCGCTCGCGCACTCTGGCATTCGTCTGCTGGCGGCTGGCGCGCAAGCGCGCGATGGAATCCAGCCCTTCTTCTTTTAGATATTGATTGAACTTTTCCGCCGTCTCTTCCACGGAGCTGGGGTTGCTGTGGTAGCCCACCACCACAACTCCGGGGCCCGCGGCGCGAATGAATCCCGCCGGATTGCCGCCGTCCCTGCCCACCACCGGCTTGCGGCCCGTGGAGTCTTCGGCGATGAACTGTTTGATGAGCTGCGAGTCGCGCACCAAGGGATCGCCCAGCAAGTCCTGGCCGACTTTGAGTTTCACACCGACGATGTCACCGGCGGCGGGCGTGAAGTTCGCCGGTTCAATCCACATATCGTGGGCCGCCAGCCGGCCACTGAGCAGACCCGCCAACGCCAGTACGGGCCACGTTTTTCTGGTGCGCATCTTCATCCTCCGGAACCTCAGGTATTCAACCTCACGCGGTGGAGCGGCGCCGTGGTACGGAGCCGCTCCACCTTCTGGCCATCCAACTTCTACGGAATGGGGATATTCGGTACCGTCGGAACGTTGGTTCCCCCGTGCCCTTGCAGCAGGCCCTGGTGGGCCGGCGCCAGGAAGGGGAACACGCTCAGATAGTCCTTGTCGTTGACCTCGACGCCTTTGGCCAGCCCGGCGGACGGGTTGCCCGCGACAATCAGACTGATCAGGACGCTGTTGACGTTCACCTGATTGCGATTCGGCGCACTGCCGCCACCCATCCGGCGTCCGTTCGGGAAGCTGGAATCAGTGGCTGCGTCGAGCGTGATCACATCGCCGGTGAAGCCGTCCGCGATTGGGATCGGGCGCCCCGGGTTGATCGCGTTGATGATGTCCACGCGCGGCCCCTTGAGTGCCATCACCGACGCCGGTGGAACACCCAGCGCGCCGTAAATACCCAGAGCTTCGGCGTCGCGAACCAGCACCGGGAATAAGATGTCCGCTCCAAAATTGGTTACGTCCTTCATGGGGTTGCTATGCAGATATAGCGTCTGGCGTTGTGTTCCCACTAAGCCCGCGTTGAACAGCGGCAGCGCGTTGCGCCCCACCTGCACCCAATCGCCGGAGCCCTTCAGGCCCGTGATGATGTTGCCGTTGGTTACGGTCTGAGTCTCTTGCCGCATGATCCGTGACCATACTCTGAGCAGGCTATCCGTTGAATTGGAAAAGGTTTCCCCATTGTGCGGGACGCCATCCGGAAAAACGTCGCTGATCGGAATCTCGAGAGCAATCGAGAAGATGTTGAACCCCGTGAAGACATCCTTCGCGGGAGGACGCCGCGCGCCTGGAATTCCGCCCAGATCGTCCCGGTTGAGGTTCACCAGGTCGAAGATCCCTTTCTCGTCGAGTTGATACGGATCGTCGAATTGGCCGGCAATGACACGGCCGCCGTTGGATAGCCTATGGATGAACGTATTCACAAAGGTTTGATCGTAGAGTCCGAATTCGCGGCTCACGGAGCTGCCGGAGTCATAGCCCTGAAATGGTCCAAGGCCGTATACCAGGCGGTCCGTCTGCGGACCGTGATTGTTGGGCAGAACCGGAAGATTGTTGCCGAGTACGGTTGTGTCCTTGCCGTTGCCGTCCTCATCCTCATCGTCGCGGCCATTGCCCGGTTTCGACGCGTCAATGCGGGTGACCTTCATCGTCTCCGTGCCGCCCGTGAGCTGCCACAGTAGTTCGTTTCCGCCGCCGAGGGGATCGCTGGGGCTGGGTGCCGCTTCCGGCTTCAGCGTGTTGGTAAACTGCACGCGGTAGACCACCTGATCCTTGAGGCTGGCTCCCTTGCCGATGTGGAATTCATAACGATAACCATTGCAGGCGCGGAGGCCCTGGTTGCCCTGGCCCGGCTCATGCAGCGGGTTGAAGTCCATGATCAAATACAGCTTGTCGTGCGCGCCCGGCGCGACCCACGCATAAGTATCCGTGTTGTCGGCGCAGGGCTCGTTCAGAACGGCGAGCGCTTCGCGATGGCTGGATGCCTGCAGACCAAAAACGGCTGCCGCGAGCGCGCCTCCGATGAGTAATGCTTTGGAAGTGAGTTTCATGTTGCTCTCCTTGCTCAGCTATACGAGGACCAGTGGGAATCGGATTGAACGAGCAAGAAACAAAAAAGAATCAAGAACCAGTGATCCAAATTCATCTGGATTTCATATCCACATGGTATGATCGCTGTCATGCCAGCTGGGACGGCGGGGAAGCTCAACTATCCAGGCGAGCGGCTGGCGGAACTCGTTGGCAAAGTCGCGCAGGGCGACCACGACGCCTTTTCGGAGCTGTACGACGCTACCAGCAGCGTGGTTTATGGCATCGCCGTCCGCTTCCTGCGCGATCCCTCGCTGGCCGAAGACATCGCGCTGGAAGTCTATCTCCAGATCTGGCGCTGCTCCGGCAGTTACTCGCTGGATCGCGGCACGGTGATTTCCTGGGTGGTCACCATCTGCAGGAGCCGGGCGATCGACTGGCTGCGCTCGGCCCAGGGCCGCCGCTCGCGGTCGGCGGAACTCGTGGATGGTACGATTCCCGATCCCCGGCAGGATCCCGAAGAGTCCTGTTTGACGACGCAGCGGACCACGGTCGTGAGAGCATGTCTCGAACAGCTTCCCTCCGAACAGAGGCGGCTGATTTACCTCGCCTACTTCTCGGCGCTCAGCCAGACGGAGATCGCCGTGTAGCGCACCCGGTTCTTTGGACACAACATTGTTCACGCTGCTATCGCCTGGAAGTGCTCGCGCCGGGCCTGGGCCGGTGAGCGGTAACCCAGCTTTGCCATCAACCATTGCTGGTTGTACTTTCTGATGAAATCGCCCACCGCTG
>CAMAVI010000037.1 GCA_945861625.1 Candidatus Sulfopaludibacter sp. SbA3 | reverse complement strand
AGCGGTGGGCGATTTCATCAGAAAGTACAACCAGCAATGGTTGATGGCAAAGCTGGGTTACCGCTCACCGGCCCAGGCCCGGCGCGAGCACTTCCAGGCGATAGCAGCGTGAACAATGTTGTGTCCAAAGAACCGGGTGCGCTACACGTTTATCAGGATCTATTTCGAAACAGGTAGCAGGTGTGATCCCGAGGGAGGGGCCGATCGGAAGCCGACCCCTAAACGGTTGTATAGGAAACAGGATCAGGTTCTGTGATCTCAAGCACAAGCCGACGAAGTTCGGCGATCTCATCAAACTCTTCGTGATCAGCCTCGAGACCCGCGAGAAGTGCCATGGCTGCGAGGTCTCCAGTGCTCTCCTGCACTTTGTCAAAGACAATCGTGAACGTAGTGTGATCGGTATCCATTGGGAGCCTTTCCAATTAAACCACAGGGCTTCCTAGCCTGCGCTTCAAGTTGTCGCCGCGCGTCTGTCAGGTCGTGCTCGATCCCGCAACTCGGGCAGGCTAGTTTGTTGTTTCCGGGGAAAGCGACGCACCCGGGTTGGATGGGTTTCGGGCTACCGAGGTTCGCCTGTACCTTCGCCATAGCCTTGCACCGATTGCATTGCAGATCAAAAAGCACCACCTCAGCCCCCGGCATTTGCTGCGCCAAAAGCTGCTGAGGCGGCGGAACCTGCGGAGCCAGGAACTTGTAAATCTGCGAATCTGCCGTTTCATAGATCTTGTACAAGTTCGTGGCAAACGACATTTGCAGCAGTGCAAAATACCGCCCAATTGCGTCCGCCAGTTCTGGCGTCTGAGAATAATCACATACGACAAGCCGCATCTTCGCGAGATCGGTTAGCTTGATCGACCTTCCGTGCGTGAGCCACGATCGATGATCGCAGAGTTGATCAGCCACCTCCTGGGCGCGGGCCTTCTTCTCCTCTTCGGTAACAAGTTGTTTTGTGCTCGAGTGGTTCGTCCAAGTTCTGAACTTGTACTGTGCGAGCCAATCCGCTACCAGTTTCTTTGCAAATTTCAGGGCGTTGTCAGCGCTTTGGAGCTCCCCGGGGGATATACCGGGGATATACCCTGGAGGATCGGGATGTAGGCCTTATTCAAAATACCGGTATCTGCGACCTCCTTCTTGATTTTTTCAAAGCCCTCCAAGAGCGCGTCTGCTGAGAACCGCTTACCTTGCCATGCCATTTGCGCGTCGATGGGGCCCAGCGCTGAGCCAGGTCCCATAAGAATCTCATCGGCAGACATGGCGATAATTGTTCCGGCGCTCTTCGCCCAGCCCGGAACAATGACACCGATGTCGGAATACTTTCCACGCAGGAATCTGACGACATCATCAGCGACTTCGCCGGAACCGCCGGGCGTTTCGAGAATGATGTCGATCGCAGAGCTCTTGAGAGTCGAGACAAGGTCAGTTATTGGAAGGATGTCGCTATAGCCGATCGCCGCGAGTGGCGTCTCCTTGTTCATATCAGCGGCGTAAACAAAGACATCCCGGCCGCCCCGGAGCGCCGAAATACGGCGCAGTTGCAGTTTCCGCTCAGCAGTAAGCTTGTCGAAATCGGCCGCAAGCGGTTGCCCCAGGTAGTCGCTGTAAATGCTCATGTCTACTCAAGTTTAGAACAGGATAATCCGGAAGAACCACCATGGGATCAGTCAGTCGCTACAATCGGCGTGGATGAATAGAACCCGTGAAGTCGCGATAGCAACCGTAAACTAGAACCAGGACCTCCGCCGTACCAGAGAATTGGCCGCTGGTAGGATCGCGGTTGAGCATGCCGTTAATCGCGATCTAATTTCGGTTGACGCTCGTTTCCTTACTGAACCGCTCAAGTTCGGTAGGATTTCGATGCCCAGTCGGGAGGGTCCCTCTTCTCTTCCTAGCATGTTAAAGGACGGGTGAGGAACGTCCATTCCCATCCATCGGCGTCGAGCCTTCGATCGGATACATCTTGCTCGCGTGCTTGTCCGCGCCCGGCAGTTCCGCGGCTACAGCCTTCAGCAGAATCTGACCGCACAAGTTCACGGTGCGCCGCGCAAGGTCGCTGTAGTCCATACCGGGCTTCGGCGCGAGACCGTGTACGAGCGTGCTGCGCTCATCGTAGAGCGCGTCCCAAGGCTTCTTCAGGTGAGCGAGGCCTAGCCGATCAAGCAGCCGAAACACGCCTTGGCGGAGCGAAAGGCGATGCAGACTCTTGAGTACCGCATCGGACACTTCACGGCGTTCCTCCTCTGTGCCGATCGACGACTGCACTGCCGCATTTGCTAGGTCGCGTACCACGCGCTTCTGATCCTCGGACCAGGTCTCGCCCTGTCCGAGCATTTCGACGGCCGACACGGCGAAAATGATCTGCGCCACGGGTTCGGGCCGCATCAGTGCAAAATTCAAGAGCAGGACGACATCGGCCGCTCGCTGCGGCATAGTTACGGCCGTGGCATGGAGTTCGGCAAGCCCGGCCAGGAAGTCATTTGCGCTCGCCAGTACCGAACCACGGCCCTCGATGGTCACAATTTTCGTATTTGGATCGTCCACGAACACATCGAGGCCGTGTACATTGTCTCGCAGGGCGATTCCATGTTGGTTCTTCACTGCTTCGCGGACGCTCTGGCTGATGCCGGACGTTGAAAGGTCACGCCCGGGATCAACCCCGAGACGATTGGCGACCCGAGGATACTTCGAGCGCGACGCGCAGCTTGTGCCCGAAATCGCGAGCCTCCCCTTCCGAAGAAAACCCTCGAGTGTTCAGGACGAGCCATTCACACTCTTTGATCGGCTTTGAGTCTTCGGGGCCGGAGAGTACAACATCGCGGCCAGCAATTGCGAGTGTCCGCTTGGCGTCGTCGATATTGAGTTTCTTCTGAATCCGAAAGCGCAAGCGTGCGCGATAGGCCCTTGGATCTAGATTGGAGAGAAGTTCCGTCACGAACCCATACTGCCAGAGTCTGCGGGACCAGGACTGGGCAAAGGGTCCCGAGATGCTCCATAGCGCCAACCCATGTTTAGTCGCGATTGCGACTGGAACCCGGCGGAGGCCCGTACTACCGGTCGCCACGAGCCGGAGATCGCGGTCGCAATTGGCGTTAGGGTAGATCTATCTGGACGCCAGCGCTACCGACGCTTCACAGAAGGGAGAGCTCTGGACTACGGCGCATCTTCCGGAAACAAGCGCCTACCGGCCAGGAGGCGCAAGCGTAGGTCGGCTTACGTCCGCATAACTACCAAAGCAGAGAGCGTGCAGGGCGGATATAGCACCGACAGCGTGAGTTCCCCAATGTGTCTCAAAGGAAAGGCGCCACTCCCAAACAATGTCGTTCGGCGAATTTTTCGTTCCAATGTCTATCAGGGCTAGTCCGGGTTTGAGGTCTCGCCAAATATCAGCGAGATCATCAGAGAGTGACCCAACAAGCGCGTCAGGCAACTCCTGCTCCAGAGGTTCAAACACTGCCCAATAGTAGTCCCGCGCTAGCCTTTTCGCAATGTTCTCCCGGACCAAATTCCAGGCCTCGTGCTCGATGCGCGGAAGCAAGTCATCACTCGCGGGCCCTGCTTCAGGCAGCTGCAATGCCAGTTGATACAGGAGAAGCAACTGCATCAAGCACGCTTGAGCAAATATCCAAGAATTGGGGGCCGGGCCGTCTTCGATCAACGAGCAGTAATCGCTGGCTTGCGCAGTAAACAAGCTTGTCGGATCATTCATGACTCACGGTATCAGACGCAGGTCGCGCCTTGTCGCGCAGCGTAGAGCGATCCTCGCGGCTGAGCCTGAATTACGGCGAACCTGGAAACGACTTCCCGATAACGTCACCATGGCGATCGACTTTCCGTGTCATGTGTTCGACGTGGCCTACCGTTGGCGCATGAACGCAACCACTTGGACGGCTTAGTCCTCCATCGAATCCAAATGCTTCGCCTGCCGCGCAGCGGACAGCGGTCCCTCTCGGGTTACGCACGTGATATTTTAGTTGCGGGCCGGACGCGCTTTGAATCCAGCCCAATAGGGAGGCATCCGTGAGAAAACATTTCGTAGCTTTATTGGTGGCTTCGGCGCTGACGGCGGGTATCGCGGTTGCGCAGCCGGCTGCGTTCAACGCCGCCGGAGTGACCATGGGTCACTTGCATCTGGCGTCGAAAGACGTGGAAGCGAACAAGAAAATCTTTGTGGGCATGGGCGGCAAGCTGCTCAGCACCGGGCAGGTCATGTTCCCCGGGGTTTACGTCAACCTATCCGCCAGGAGCGGGAAGGCCGGGGACGGCGGCAGCCAGGGCTCGGTGGTGAACCATGTCGGCTTCATCGTTGACGATGTGCAAAAGCGCGTGGCGGAATGGAAAGCGGCGGGCGTGAAAGTGCTGCCGGGCGGCAAGGGCCGGCTGGACCAGGCTTTTGTGGAAACACCGGACGGCTTGCGCATGGAAATCCTGCAAGACAAGGCGCAAGGCATGGCGATCCGCAATGAGCATGTCCATATCGCCGTGGCGGAGGCGGAAATTCCCAAGGCGCAGGCCTGGTATGCGAAGACCTTCGGCGGCAAGATTGGCATGCGCAACAACGCACCGGTGGTGGATATCCCCGGCGTGCAGATCCGCTTCGCCAAGGCCGACAGCAAGCAGGCTCCCACGTTGGGGCGCGTGCTCGACCATATCGGTTTCGACGTGAAGGATCTCACGGTCTTCGTGAAGAAGATTCAAGCGGAAGGGATCAAACTCGACGAGGCGCCGCGCGCCGCTCAGGGCGGCAATACCGTCACCTATATCACCGATGCCTGGGGCACACGCATTGAGATCGTCCAGCGCGCTCCCATGACGGCGCAGGCGCGTAACTAGCGAGACCTAAAGTCGGCCGCGGGAACGGACTTCGGGTTTCCCGCGGCTGGCATGAAAACCCAAGGGAGATTGCCATGAGACAACCGATGAAGAAAGTTTTCCGAATGACCGCGCTGCTCGGCGGCCTGGCCATGATGAGTCAAGCTCAGACGCCCGCGACGAGGCCGCCGGGCGTGGTGCGGAACTTCATTCCATTGACCGAACAGGCCATTAAGGCCCCCAAGCCTTCCGACTGGGTCATCCATCGCGGCAATTATCAGGCTTGGGGTTACAGCGCACTCGACCAGATCAACAAGACCAACGTCAAGAATCTGCAACTGGTCTGGTCGCGCAGCATGGACGCCGGCACCAACGAGTCCACTCCGCTGGTTTACAACGGCGTGATGTATATCGGGCATCCGGGCGACACGGTGCAGGCGATCGACGCGGCCACCGGAGACCTCATCTGGGAATACCGGCACCAGGCGCCGGAGGTCACTGGCTTCCGCAACGCTCTGGGCCAGCGCAAGCGCAGCATCGCGCTCTTCGATGACCGCGTATATATGGTGAGCTGGGACAATCAGCTGGTTTCGCTCGACGCACGCACCGGCGAGGTGGCGTGGAAAACGAATCGCGGCGGCGCCCCGCTGGTCAGTAATTCCACGGGACCCATTGTTGCGAGCGGTGTCGTCATCGCGGGCAGCACATGCCAGTATTCGGCCGAGGCCTGCTATGTCACCGGCCACGACGCCAAGACCGGCCGCGAGCTGTGGCGCAATGAGATGATTCCGCGCCCCGGCCAACCCGGCGATGAGACATGGGCCGGGTCTCCGTACGAGAAGCGCTGGATGACCGGCGTGTGGGGCCAGATTACCTACGATCCCGAACTCGACATGGTGTACTACGGCTCGACCGGCGTCGGACCCGCCTCCGAGGCCCAGCGCGGGATGCCCGGCGCGACGATGGCCGGCACCAACACGCGCTTCGCGGTGCGGCCCAAGACCGGCCAAGTGGTCTGGAAGCACCAGGTACTGCCGCGCGATAACTGGGATCAGGAATGCACGTTCGAAATGATGATCATCAACACGCCGGTGAATCCCAGCGCCACCGATTTTCTTGCGATGAACCCGAACGCGCGCCGCGGGCCGCGCAAGACGCTGACCGGCGTGCCGTGCAAGACCGGAATCGCCTGGAGCTTCGACGCCGCCACCGGCGAGTTCCTGTGGGCCAAGGCGACCACGCAGCAGAACCTGGTTGCGAAGATCGACCAGAAGGGACTGGTCACGGTAAACGAGGACGTGGTGCTCAAGGAGGTCAACAAGACCTATAGCATTTGCCCGACTTACAACGGAGGCCGCGACTGGCCGCAAGGCGCGTACAGCCCGAAAACAAACGTGATGTACATTCCGTTATCGAATCTGTGTATAGACACGACGGCGCGCACGGACCGCAACGTCTCGCCGCAGTACGCCTACAACACAAATAACGTCGCTAAATTCCCGCCCGGCAAGGATAAGGTCGGGCGTATCGACGCGATTTCGGTGGAGACCGGCAAGACGCTATGGACCTGGGAGACGCGTGTGACCAACTATTCTCCGGTCCTGGCCACGGGAAGCGGGCTGCTGTTCAACGGCGGGATCGACCGTTATCTGCGCGCGCTGGACGCCGATAAGGGTCAGGTCGTATGGGAGACGCGGCTGCCTTCGCAGGTCGTCGGAGCCGCCGTGGCGTATTCCATCAATGGCCGCCAATACATCGCAGTCGCCGCCGGTGGCGGCCCGATCGCCAATACAGGCTTGAGCCTTACGCCCGAAGCGGACAGCGTCAGCGGTAACAATGCCATCTACGTGTTCGCGCTGCCGAAGTAGGCGATAGATCACACTGAGGAAAATCTATGCGCCGCTGCGTACATGTTATTGCTTTAACTTCCGCGCTGGTGTTCCGCGCCTTGCCAGTGGCGGCGCAGTGGTATGACCAGCCCACCAAGGGCGCTCCGCGCAACAAGGACGGGAAGGTGAATTTGGCGGGGTCCACGCCGCGGATGGCCAACGGCAAGCCCGATTTCTCGGGGATCTGGAGCGCTCCCGGGTTCAGCACGAAATATCTGGAGAACCTGGCGGCCGACGGAGTCGAGGTGCCCATGCTGCCGTGGGCGGCGGCGGTCTACAAGGAGCGCGTGGAGAACCACGGAAAAGACCGGCCGTCGGGAACCTGCCTGCCGCATAGCGTGACGGATTTCGATGCGCACCACAACCCCAAGAAGGTGGTGCAATCGCCGGACCTGATGATTCTCATGTTTGAGAGCTATCACACGTTCCGCCAGATTTTCACCGATGGGCGGGCGCTGCCGGAGAAGCGCGATCCGGCGTGGTTCGGCTACTCGGCGGGCAAGTGGGAGGGTGACACACTCGTGGTGGACACCGTTGGTCTCCATGAAAAGACGTGGCTCGACGACGGAGGCCACCCGCACAGCGATGTGCTGCATGTGATCGAGCGCTTCCGGCGGCCGGACTTCGGACACATGCAAGTGGAGATCACGATCGACGATCCCAAGACTTATACGAAGCCGTGGACCGTTAAGATCCCGTGGGCCTATATGCCCGACACCGACCTGCTCGACTGGTTCTGCGAGAACGAGAAGGACACGCAGCACATGGTCGGCAAGTAAGGGAGACGGTAAATAGTGAAGCCGGAGAGTACGAGAGCCCGGAATCGAGTAAAAAGGGGAGGAAACTGCGCAATGCGAGTGATGGCGAAAGTAGCGGGAGTGATGTTGTTGTCGGTAGCGCTGCTGCCCGTGAGCGCTTTGGATAAAGCGGTGGACAAGAAGGTGTACTTCTACAGCGCCGATCAGGTGAAGAACTCTTACGGGATCGATCCGAAGGCTCCGAACACCAGTACGAACGGGCTACTGGGAGAGATTCTGGAATCCAAGTTCAAGGGCGGAACCTACAAAGTGACTACGCGCCGTAAGGAGCGCAGCCAGGATCCTGAAATCCACAAGGCCAAGTCCCATATCTTCTATGTGCTGGAAGGAACCGCCACCATGGTGACGGGCGGTAAGACTGCGGGACCGGTGGTCGAAGCCGGACAGGCCTCGAAATATGTTGGCCAGACCGTCGAAGGCGGTCAAACCTTTAAGTTGGATAAAGGCAGCATTATCGTGATTCCGGCCGGGGTCATGCACTGGTTCAAGGACATTCCTGCCAAGCCGTGGGTCGCTTTTAACGTGGAACTTTTCGAATAGGCCGGCACGCGCGTCGCGAAGGGCCGCGACGGGGCACCCACGAGTGCGTGCGCTGCTTTCTAGCCCCATGCCTTGCGCTTGACGGGTTTTGTTGAAGTTGCCGACGCCGCCGGCTTCCGCGCGACAGCGAGACTGGCCTTGAGGGCCTCCATGATGTCGACCACTTTTTCGTGATGCGGTTCTGGCGTCGCCACCACCACATCGCCCGCTTTCTTGGCCTCGATCCTGCGCAGCAAGTTTTCGCGGTATTCGTCTTTGTATTTTTCGGGCTCGAAGGCGGTGGCCAGCGCCTCGATCAGACTTTCGGCAAGCGCGAGTTCTTTTTCTTTCACCAGGCTGAGATCGGCGTGGAACTCGTCGGTCTTGCGCACTTCATTGCTAAAGAACATGGTGTGGAGGACGATGCCCTTCTGGCCGGGGCGCAGAAGTTTTCCCAAGACCACCGGCGGCGATGGCATGCACATCTTCGTGCCGCTCGAACCTGTCTATACTTATGCGCAAGTGCGGGCTTTCGCGGAGGCGCTCGCGACCCTGGGAGCGGCTGAGCGTCCGGATCTGTTCACGGCTCCGCGGGCCGTCTCGCGACGGGAAAATGGGAAAGTTTACTTTGATTGGCAGCAGATTGCGGAGGGCAAGACCATTTCCGCGCCTTACGTGTTGCGGGCGTACCCGGGGGCTCTCGTGGCCACGCCGATGGCCTGGAGCGAGGTCACGCCCCGCCTGCGTCCGGAGCAGTTTCATCTGGGAAGCGCCCTGGCCCGCTTCGACCGTGTGGGGGACCTGTTCGCCGGCGTCCTGAAGCGGCCCCAGTGCCTGGAGGGAGCGATTGAGAAACTGGCGGGCAAGGTGTAAACTTCCGGGGTATCCTAGCGTCTATAGAGGTGAAGGAGTTCTACAAACGAATATGAAGTTACGACTAGTTGTGATGGCCGTCACCATGGCCACGTCTCTATTGGCGCAGCCTCCCCGGACGCGTTTTCAAGCCGAAGATGGGTTTCCTCCGACGCCGCAGGAGATGATCGAAAAACACGTGAAGAGGATGGGCCATTTTTTGACGCTCACCACGGATCAGCAATCCCAGGTCACCAATATTCTCAGCGCCGACATCAATAATCTGTCGACGTTGCGCGACACCTTGAAGACGCAGCGCGAAGCCGTCGTGGACGCGATCAAGGCGAATAGCGGCGTTCCAGCCGCGGTGACGGCATTGTCGGCGACGCAGGGCCAAATTGAAACCATCCGCGCCAATCAAGCGGCGCAAATTTACGCCATTTTGACGGCGGATCAGAAAACGAAAATTGGAGACGCGATCAACATGCTGGCGGGCGGCGGCGGACCCGGTGGACCTGGCGGTCCGGGCGGGGCTGGACATGGACCTCGTGGTCCGCGGGGCGGCGGCCCTCCTCGCTAACCGCGGAATTTAGTTAAACCCTTCACCTGTTCCATCCAGTTGTAGACGATGGGGCAGTAGGTAGCGCGGTCCACGTGGGCCCACATTTTTGCCTCCAATGACCCGCTACCTCGCAGAAGGTGAGGGAAACGTTCGCAGTTGCCGGGCCGGGCCTCGTAGACCGTACATTCATTTCCCTCCAGAAATTCACAGCCGCCTTTGGAGTCCCCGGAAGGCGGGTTCCTCCGCAAGATCATTTCCCCGTCCTCGTCGACAGCCGTGTGCTTTTCAACAAATTTCTTCTCCGGCATCCCCAGGAAGTGAGCCAGTTTCTCCACGTCCCGTTCCGCGATCTGCACATCGGTCACGCGGCAGCACTCGCCGCACTGGCGGCAATCGATCTGATCCTGCACCTCCTCGGCCGCCTTGCGGAACTGGCGCTCCACAAACGTATGCGACTTCAGATACCTGCGGAACTTCAGGTTTTCGTCGCGCTTCTTCTCTCCGAGACGCCTGATTTGAACTAAGTCGGTAATCACCTCTTCCAGGTTACAATCACAGCGTGACTGACCGTCTATATTTTTCGTGCCGCTTGCAGGAGGCCACTCCGGCCAGCACGTTGCTCCAGTTCAGTAAATTATTGGGTGCGTTTCCGTTTTCCAGGCTCGCCAAGCGTGGCCCAGTGCTGCGCGTCTACGCCGTTGCGCTGAGTGAGCCGACCTTGATGGAGCGTGAGTTTCCGGTGAGCGGGGATGCGGCAGGCATATGTGCGGACATCTTGAGCGCGGCGGGTGAGTTGCTGCAGTCCGATTGCGCCTGCGAAGTCGATACGTTCTGGGATCTCTGGCAGTATGACGGCAGCGAATGGAAGCTGCAGCCTGCTCCCGTGACGCTTTGCGGTTACGGAGTGGATTTTGAAAACGACGCATCTGAAAACGGCCAGGACGACCATCTGCGGATCGAGTTTGGTCCGGATACACGCTTCCTGCCCGTTCCCGGACTCGAGGGGAGCCTGCGCATGGGGCAGTCGAACCTGAAGAGCCTGCTTCGGCTGGTCAGCGACCTGGAGCGCGTACTCGATCTGGAGAGCCGCCGGGTATGGTCGGAGAGCGGGGCCAATTTCGCCGACGTGCTGAAGCAAACCCTTGGTACCTTCACCTTCGACCGCACCGTGTGAACGGCTGGGATTCGCCGCGATGAGCGCTCGCCGGCCGCGGACTCGCCGTAGCTGCTCGTGCACGCCCGCGCGGACCGGGCTTCGGATCGAGTCAACCGCTTAAGATTACGATGCGGCATGGATGGCCTCCTCTGCTACATTTGAGACAGTATGGTTGTTGAAATCGATGGCGTGGCCCTGCACTTGGCGCACCCGGACGAGTTGTCCGTCACCTGGGTGGGGCAGGAAGAAGTTATGCGGCAGTTGCTGGCCGCCTGGCTGGTGATCGACTCGCGGGACGTGCCCATGAACCCGCGGCTGCTGGGCAAGCCGGGCGTGGGCAAGACCACGCTAGCCTATGCGGCGGCGAAGCGTCTGGACCGTGAGGTCTATATCATGCAGGCAACGGTCGATACACGGCCCGAAGACCTTCTCGTCACGCCGGTGATTGAGGGTGAGGCGCGCCTGCGCTACGTGGCGTCGCCTCTGGTGACCGCCATGTTGCGCGGGGGAATCGTCATCCTGGATGAGGGCAACCGCATGAGCGAAAAAAGCTGGGCCAGTCTGGCTCCCCTGCTGGACAACCGCAGATACGTGGAGTCCATCGTGGCCGGCATCAAGATCAAGGCGCATCCGCTGTTCCGCGTCGTTGCCACCATGAACGATGACGCCAGCACGTTCGATCTGCCCGAGTACATCCATTCGCGGCTGCAGCCGATGATCCTGATCGATTTTCCGGAGCGCCACGAAGAGTTCGCGATTCTACGCGAGAATCTGCCCTTCGGCGACGAGCACATTCTCAATTACGTGACCGATTTCCTGCAGCAGGCGCACGCGGCCGACGAACGCTACACCGCGCGCGACGGCATCAATATCGCGCGGTTCACCATGAAGCTGGAACAGAGCTACGCGGAGCGCGGGTTCGCCGCCAACCGCCAGGAGATTCTACGGACCGCGATTACACAAACGCTTGGCGAAGAGGCCCTGCGCTATGTCGCTCGAAGCTGAACTGAAATCCGGCGGCTTGCGGCGCGGTCATATCCACTACTTCCCGGTAGTGCCGGGCAAGCTGGAGTTCGCGCTGGAACTGCGCAAGCTTCTTCTTGCGTCGCGGCCGCGGGTGGTTGCCGTGGAACTTCCCGGTTTTCTTGAACGGGCCTACCAGCGGGCGCTCGCGCGGCTTCCGGAAATCACAGTCATTCTGTATCACGAAGCAGCGGCTGCCGGCGGCAAAGACGCCGATGAACGGGCGATCTACGTTCCCGTGGAGCCTTGCGATCCCTTTGTGGAAGCGCTGCGGACCGCGGCGGAAATCGGGGCGCAGGTGATTTTCCTGGAACCGGATTCGGCCGATCGCCCGCACTTGCCGGATACGTACCCGGACACCTACGCGGTCCGTCGGATCGGTCCTGAGCCGTACATCGAGGCTTACCGCGTCTACCCGCAGATGCGCACCGAGGAAGTGACCGCCCATGCTTCCGCCATGGCCTGGAAGCTGCAGGGCGCCGATCCGGGAGCGAGCGTGGTGGCCGTGGTGGCGCTCAATATGCTGGATCCGCTGCTGGACGCAATGGAGGCTCCACAGTCCGCGCCGGAGGGCGGAAAGCGCTATGAGCCGGAGCTGGTCAATCCGCACCCCGAGTGCCTTTCGGAGATCACCGTCGAGTATCCGTATCTGCAGGAGCGCTACGAATTCTTCCGGCTCGGCATGAGCTTCGGGTCCGCCGACGATAAAGTGCTTGACAAGCCCCGCGTCCAGTTGGAACTGATGCGCGAGGCGGAAGGCAAGTACACGCAGTCGACGGGTGAAAAGATGGCGCACTGGCAGCGGCGCATGATCGCGCGCTACACGCGAAATCTCGCGCACATCAGTGGCGAGCTGGTCGCCAGCGTTTACGATCTGGCCGTTGCCGCGCGCTCCGTTGTGGACGACAACTTCGGCTGGGAAGTGTGGCAGATGGCCAACCGGTATCTGGCGCAGCAGGAAAAGTCGGATCTGGATACCGTCCGCCTGAGTGCCGGCGAAATCTGGATCAACACCAAGCGCTTGCGCATCCGGCGGCGGCTGCCGCGCGCGAAACAGCGTCTGATGCCCACGGGCCTGAAGCCGCGCAAGAAGGAAAAAGCTCCGGGAGAGTGGGCGCGGCAGACCACCGGCGAAGCGATTTGTTCGTATCCGCCGGAAGACCTGGTGATCGAAGAATACGGGCGCTTCGTCAAGCAGAAAGCCAAGGCGCTGCTCTCCGATGAGCGCGTGCGGGTGGAGCCCTTCACCACTTCGATCTTGGATGGCATCGACATTCGCGAGACCATCCGCAACTGGCACCGGCGCAAAATTTTCGTGCGCAAGGCGGACCGGCTGGCCGGGGAAGTGGGTGCCGTCGTCATCATCTTCGATGAAGACCGCGACGACCGCTACACGTACCTGACAACGTGGCTGGGTGAACACCAGAACGAGTCGGACATGGCGTATTACTCAACGCATCCGTTCGACAACATCGTGGGGCCGGGCATCGGTCGTGCCGAATACGGGGGCCTGCTGATGACGCTGCCTCCGCGGCGCATGTACGACGTGTGGTCGGATCCCGACTACGAATTCGCCGAATCCAAGCCGGAGCGCCTGCTCATGGCCGCGCTGGATTACTCGGTTGAGCGTTTCGTGGTGTACGTCGCTGCCAAGCCGCCTCGTTCGATTTTCCGTTCCATTGCCGCGCATCTGAACCGCAAGATTCTGTATGTCCCGATCGGTCAGCTATCGCCTGCCAAGGTCAAGAAGCTGCGCGTGGTGCACGTGCTGGACAGTTACGCCCGGCGCGCGGAGGCGAAGGAGTATATTTGGTAGGTGCTTCGCCGCGCGATTGCCATTGCGCTGATCGTTGTTTCCGCCGGCGCTCTTGGTGTCCTTTACGCTCAACGCCCGTTCCGCGAATATCCGGGGCGCGAGTATCGTAACTTTCCGCTGCCGCCGGATTGGAACCGTCCCGCGGAATGGACGCGCGCCCGCCTGCGCGTCCCCGGACTGTTCACGATGGGTTACCGCGGCGGAGACTACAACTGGACCACCGACTATCCACGCTCGGACCGCCATCTGCTGCAAGGCATCCGCCGCCTGACCCGCATCGATACGCGGTCCGTCGAACAGGTGGTGGATCTGGATGACACCGACGACGCCTTCAACTGGCCGGGGATGTATGCTGTTGAAGTCGGCTACTGGCGTTTGCCGGACGGGCAGGCCCGCCAGTTGCGCGACTACCTGCTGCGTGGCGGATTCCTGATGGTGGACGACTTCCACGGCTCGCAGGAGTGGGAAAACTTCGTTGCCGGCATCAGTAAGGTATTCCCGGACCGGGAGATCGTCGACATCGACAACAACGACCCGAGTTTCCATGCGATTTACGATCTGGAGTCGCGCTTTCAAGTGCCCGGCGCGCAGTATTTGTACACCGGCCGCACCTACCAGCGCGACGGCTACCAGGCGAATTGGCGCGGCATTTATGACGACAAGGGCCGCCTCATGGTCGCCATCTGCCACAACATGGACTTGGGCGACGCCTGGGAATGGTCCGACGACCCGCGCTACGACGAACGCTTCGCGGGCCTTGCCTACCGGATCGCGGTGAATTACTGGGTTTACGACTTAACGCACTAGACCGTGGCCATCGCCGTGGCCATCGCAGGCGGCGCGGCGGCGGGCAGCGGATCGAATTTCACGCTCACCAGTTTCGAGACGCCGGGTTCCTGCATGGTCACGCCGTAGAGCGATTGCGCCGCTTCCATCGTGCGCTTGGCGTGCGTGATCACGATGAACTGCGTGTCGTGCGACATCTCCTTGATCAAACGCGTGAGCCGTTGAATATTGGACTCATCGAGAGGCGCGTCCACTTCGTCCAGAATACAGAACGGGCTCGGCGTGTAACGGAAGATGGCCATCAGCAGCGCCATCGCGGTGAGCGACTTCTCGCCTCCAGATAGCAGCGCGATATGCTGCAGGCGCTTGCCCGGAGGCGACGCCATGATATCGATGCCGCTTTCGGCGAGGTTGCTTTCGTCGGTCAGGCGCATTTCACCCACGCCGCCGCCGAACAAGGTTTGGAACATCTCCTTGAAGTTCGTGTTGATGTTCTCAAAGGCTTCCTTGAAGCGCTTGCGGGATTCTGTGTCGAGTTCCTGAATGGCTTTCTCGGTGTCACGAATCGAGTCGAGCAAGTCCTGCCTTTGCGTATTCAGGAATTCGTAACGCTGCTGCGCTTCCTGATACTCTTCGAGGGCTTGCGGATTCACCGGCCCCAGCGCCTCAATGCGCGCGCGCACTTCCTGGTAGCGCTGCTCGGAGTCTTCCACTCCGGGCCCGCTGTCCTGCGTTGGATTCTCGGCCGCTTGGCTCTCCAGCAGGGCCGCGATCTCGCTCGCCGCGGCACTGAGCTCCTTGTGGCTGGTCTCGTCGAGATACTTGAGCTCGGCTTGCTTGCGCACGAGTTCCACTTCGATCTGCGAACGCTGCTCCTGCGCCGCCTGCGCGTCCACGCGCAAGGTCTTCAGCGCTTCATCGAGCGCGGCCAGGGCTTCGCGGCCGCCGGTCTCCTGCGCGGTGAGCAACTCGACCCGTCCCGTGGCTTCCGCCGTGTGTTCCTGAAGCTGCTGGGCGCGCTGATCGAGTTCGATGTTATCGGCGAGCAAGCGGGCGCGCTCCACGCCCATGCGCTCCATCTCACGGGCGAGCTGTTCCCGGCGGGCTGTGAGTTGCTGAAGCTGGGCTTCCAAGCGGCTCGCCGCCGTTTTTTCCGAGCGGGCTCGTTCTTCGAGGCCCGCCAGCTCGGCGCGCAGCACGGAGTAAGTCTCGCCGATCGCGTGGACCTGCGCCTGCAAGCCGTCGAATTCGCCGCGCGCGACTTCCACCAGTTTTTCTTGCTCGAAGCGGGCTTGTTCTTTATCGGCGACCAACGCCTGATTGGCTTCGCGTTGCGCGCGGGCCTGCTGATCCTGCCGGGCGAGGCGTTCCAGTTCCAGGCGGGCGGCGGAGAGACGCGAACCCGCGCGAGCGTATTCCTCGGCGAGTTTGCGCTGCTCGTGGTCCATCGCTAGAGCGTCTTTTTCCCGCGCCTGTTGCAGGGCGCGCACTTGCTCCAATTCCTCGGTCAGAAGCGCCGCCTCGCGCTCCAGTTGCTCCAACGCGGCGGTTCGTTCATCGGCCGCGCGGTTGCGGATATCCACCTGCGCCGTCAATTCGCGCAGTTCGCGCTTGAGCGCCAAGGGACCGCCCGAAGATTTCTTGCCTCCGGTTACGGTGCGGCCATGGTAGCTCGCGCCATCGGGCAGCAGGAAATAGCAATCGGGATGCGATTCGGCCAGACGCGCGGCGGCGTCGCGGTCGTTGACCAGGAAGCAGCGCGCCAGACGCGGCAGGAACCCTTGCGGCGCGGCGGCAAATCCATTGGTCAGCCGCAACGCATCGCGCAGCTTGCCGGTAACGGAAGGCTCCAGGGAAAGCTCCGGCACGTGGGCGGTGGTATCGGGGGCGGCGTGCACCAGGAATGTCGCGCGCCCGTCGGATTCCGCGCGCAGCACTTCCACGCCGCGCTCGGCGTCCTTCCAGCCGTCGACGACAACATACTCGAGCTCTTCGTGCAGGAATTCTTCGCAGGCACGTTCCCACTCGGGATTGGTGACTTCGACGAAATCCGCCAGCACGCCTAGCGGCCGGAAACCCTCGGCGTGCTGCTGGAACAGATGCTTCACGGATTCCGTGGTGTAGGCGCGATGCGACAGAATGCCTTCCAGCGATTCCTTGCGCGCTTTCTGCTTGGACAGCGCGTCGCGGAGGGTATTCAGTTCCTGGCGCGATTCGACAATACGCTCGCGCCGTTGCTTTAAGTCGTCTTCGACGCGCCGGCGGCGGTCGGTCAGGGATTCGAGTTCGAGCTGGCGGGCGGATAAACGCACGGAAAGTTCGGCTTTGCTCTGCTCCAGTTGGGCGAGATCGGTCGTCGCGCCTTCTTCTTCCTTGCGGGCGCGCGCCGCGTCACGTTCCATGGAGGCCAGATACTCGTCGGCCTGCGCAAGCTGGTTGCGCAGCGACGAAGCCTCATTCATAAGCCGCAGCACCGCCTGACGCGCGGCTTCGAGCGAGTACTCCCGCTCGCGCAAGCGAACCTGCAGCGCGTCGCGCTCCTGGGCTTTCGCGTCGAGCTTTTGGCGGGCTGCGAGGACATCGCGCTCGATGGCCGCGATGGTCTCTTGATGCGCGGCCAACTCGGCGGCTTCACGCTGGTGCCGTTCGTCCATTTCCCTGGTTTCGTTGTCGCCGGCGGCCATGCGCTCTTCCAGCGCACCGATCTGGCGGGCCTGTAATTCCAGGCGGCCGCGGGTGCGCTCGGATTCCAGGTTCAACTCGGCCACGCGGGCGCGCGCTTCCGTCAGCGACGCTTCCACCTGATAGCAGGATTCCTGCGTGCGCGTGTACTCCTGCTCTTTGGTCTGCACTTCGGCCGTGAGCATTTGGAAGTTGGTCTGTGCCTGGCCCAGGTCCAGCGCCAGCTTAGCGGCTTCGCTCTCCAGCAACCGGAAGCGGCCCGCGACGGCCTGCCGCAGGTGGTTGAGCATTTCCGCGCGCAGTTCTTCATAGCGCTTGGCCTTGGAAGCCTGGCGCTTCAGAGAGTTGGCCTGCCGGCCGACTTCTTCCAGGATGTCGAACACACGGGCCAGGTTCTGCTTGGCGCTTTCCAGTTTCGATTCCGCCAGACGTTTGCGGCTCTTGTATCTCCCGATGCCGGCCGCTTCTTCGATGATCGACCGGCGGTCGGCGGGCTTGTTCGAAAGAATCTGTCCGATGCGGCCCTGCTCGATGATGGCGTAGCTCTCCGGACCCAGACCCGTGCCCATGAACAGATCCTGAATGTCGCGCAAGCGCGCCGTCTTACCATCAATGAGATATTCGCTTTCGCCGGACCGGTACAGGCGGCGCGTGATGGTGACGTCGGAGGGCCTGGGGTGCGTATTAGAGCCGTGGCCATTCCCGTTTGCCTGGTGGCCGTTGCTTCCGTTCGTCCCGTTTAACACGCCGGCCTCGTGCAACTTGTGTTCACGGTGGGCTTCGGGATCGGTCATGGTCAGCGTGACTTGCGCTAGACCCAGGGGCTTACGCTCGCGCGTGCCGGCGAAGATGACGTCTTCCATGCGGGAGCCGCGCAGGCTCTTGGCGCTCTGCTCACCCAGGACCCAACTGATGGCGTCGCTCAGGTTGGACTTGCCGCACCCGTTCGGACCCACGATCGCGGCAACGCCGGAGCCGTGGAACCGCATTTCCGTGCGGTCGTAAAACGACTTGAAACCTTGGATGTCAACGCGCTTGAGCTTGAGCAAAACCTAGCCCTCCAAATATAGAGACGCGTCTCGGGGGGGACAAACCATCCTAAACTGAAATTTTAGCAAAGTAAAGCAGGAAGAGTACTGTACCTTGGGGTATTTCTGGCTGATCCCCTATATATTGTGGTATTCGCCTTCGCCAGGCCGCACTCTGGGTAGTCGTTTAGATCCGGAGCTTTAGCCCTATTGGATGCACTCAACCATGGCATCGACCAGCATGTCGACGTTTTCCATGGTCGCCAGCGGACCCATCAGGCCGACGCGGAAGATCTTGTTGGCGAGCGACGCGTAGCCTCCGCCGATGTCGATGCCGTATTTGTCGACGAGAGCTTTGCGGCTCTTCACGGGATCGACCCCGTCGGGCACATGAATCGCGTTGATGGTGGTGATACGGCGGGCCGGATCGGTGACGAACATGCGGAAGCCGGCGGCCTCGATACGGCGCACGAATTCCTGGTGCATCCTAACGTGGCGGTCGAAGCGGTTCTGCACGCCCTCTTCGCAGACCAGCGCCAGACCTTCGCGCAGCGCGTAGAACGATGTGATGGGCGCGGTGTGGTGATAACGGTGCGCGCCTTCGTAATATTCGAGCAGCAGCTTCAGGTCCATGTACCAGACCGAAGAGGGCTTGGTGCGCGCGCGCAGATGCTCCACGGCGGCGTCGGAAAGCGTGATCGGAGACAGGCCCGGCGGGCAACTGAGGCCCTTTTGCGTGCAGCCGAAGGCAACGTCAATGCCGGCTGCATTTACATTGATGGGCAGAGCGCCGATGGAGGTCACGCAATCGGAGATGGTCAGCGCGCCAATCGCATGGGCCGGGCGCGTGATCGCCAGTGGATCCTGCAGAACGCCGGTGGACGTTTCGGCGTGTACAAACGCCACCACGTCGGGGCGTTCTCTGTTCAAGAATTCGGTTGCCTGGGTTTCCGTGGCGGCTTCGCCCAGGGGCATGTCGAAGCGGACGACGGTGGCGCCGTGGCGCTCGCCCATTTCGGCGATGCGGCCGGCGAAAAAGCCGCCCACGAAGACCGCGAGCTTCTGGCCCGGCCCGACGAAATTGGCGACCGACGCTTCCATGCCCGCGCTGCCGGTGCCGGAGATCACCTGCACGAACGAGTTTTGCGTGCCGAAGACCGCGCGCAGTCCGGTGCGGACGTCCTCGTAGACCTCGAAAAAGAACGGATCGAGGTGCCCGACGATGGACTTGGTCATGGCCTCGTAAACGCGAGGGGCCACCTGCGACGGCCCCGGACCGAATAGAAGGCGGCGCGGAGGGTTCAAATTGGACATGAAACTACCAGTTTACCGCGTATGAAAATTTTGCGCACGTGAGAGTGCGTGATATAGTGAAGGTCTTTCCGGGCTCGTAGCTCAGTTGGTTAGAGCGCCTGCTTGACACGCAGGAGGTCACAGATTCGAGTTCTGTCGAGCCCACCATATCCCGATCGAGAAGTACCGTCGACACAGGCCTACGAGTCCGGTGCCCCGCCGATGTACACTAAAAAGATTCGCCTGATGAGACAACGTCCGGAGTATGTGCGTGCGGGCTAGGTCGGTCCTCGCCGGGATTGCGCTGGTTCTGTTCGCGGCGCCCGCGAACCACCTCCATGCGGCTGCCAAGAATGCAAAGCCAGCCGCGGTCTCGGAGAAGAAGCCCAAGAAGGTCAAGGCAACCCGTAAAAAGAACGGAAAAATGGCCACGCTTCCGGCGCGTCCGCCGGCGGACCTGCCGGAAGTGACGGAAGCCGCCTCCGTATGGCAAGGCTGCCTGGACTCATCGGGTGTCCCCGGGCTGGCCGCCAAGCTCGCCATCGAGGAGACGCAGTTGGGATCCCTGTTGACGGATCTGGATGTGCTGCCGCAGCGCCAGAGTGAACCCCAGAGCGAATGTGTCCCTTATATGGCGGCAACCGGTGGGGAAGGCGGCGCCGCCTCCGCTACCTTTCAACGCACGGAGCCGGCAGCGGGTCAACCGCCGGCCGTGGCAATTCACAAGAATGCGGATGGCGTGGTGGCGACGCCGGGCGCCTGCGATTGCCCCGAGACGTCGCGACGCGTGCTCACCATACCCGCGCGGGACATGAATGAGCCTCCCCAGCAGGTACTGTCCTCCATCCCGCCGAACATCCGCTGGCAACTGGATACTCTGGTTCCCCGCATGATCGCCAAGCTGGCGCAGGGGAACGATTGGTATACGGCCCGCGTTGTCCTGGAGCGCGACGTTGTTCCTAATAGCGACGACCGCGGTGGCGGCTCGGAAGACGATGCGTCTCCCCCGCCGGAGCATCTGGAGTCCATCGAGATTTTGGAGTCCCTATCGGGAACCCGGCTGGACGGAGCCTGGTGGGTGGAGCGGCCGGCTGGACCGGGCGTCCTGATTGGTATGGACGGCGTCGTCTATGAGCGTATTCTGTGGCAGTCGCCGGTGAAATATCGCTACCAATCGCGAGGGGTTGGGCCGCGCACGCGGACCATACGCCAAGCGGTGTCCGGCGGCAAGCAGGGAACGGGTGAGAAGAATGTTAAAGGGAAGCTCCGCAGCCTTCCGGTGGGCGGCTACCATCTGGGTGTGGACATGTCGGCGGCCAAGGGAACCGACGTACATGCCATCGGTGACGCGACCGTCGCATTTGCCGGGTGGAGGGGTGGCTTCGGCAAGCTGATCATTCTGGACCACGGCCGGGGCTACCAGACCTACTACGCTCATCTATCCGTGATTCCAAGAGGCATGAAATCCGGGGTTGCCGTGTCCCGCGGTCAGATCATCGGTCTGGTTGGCTCCACCGGACATTCCACCGCACCGCATCTCCACTTTGAGGCCCGTAAGAACGGGATCTACTTCGACCCGTTCGACGATTCGCGGGAACCTGAGTTCTGGCTGCTTTCCGCCGACGATCAGGAGCGCCTGGCGATGCGCTTGCTCGCGCCGGCGGCGGCGCATGGAAGAGGCAGCGCAGTCGCTCAATACCCCGACGGCGGAATCATTGTTCCCTAGCCGTTGGCTTGGCTGGCGGAATTCGGAAGAGGGGAGCGCGGCCGAAGCCACACTCCCGTTCCAGCGGGCGCTCGGAGGAAGACACCCGCGCTGGAATTCTACACTATTTCATAGGCATAAATCCACTTTTTTGAATCAGTTGTTAGCTCGCCGCAGTTATTGACAATTCGATGACCTTGTGATGTAATCCGAGACTAGCGGGCGGGGTCTGTCGAATTACGCCTATGCAACAAAGGGGAAGCATGAGCAACACTTGTTTTCGTCGGGTATTATCCAGTTTGGCTTTGGTGGTTATGTTGTGCGTGGCGTCAATGGGGTTGCACGCGCAGACCACTGCCGGAACGATTTTGGGAATCGTGCAGGACCAGCAGGGCGCCTCTGTCGCCAATGCGGCAGTGACGGCCAAGAGCGCGGAGACAGGCGTGACGCGCACGGCGACGACCGATTCCTCGGGTAACTACCGCCTCGCCAGCCTACCGGCGGGCACCTATGAAGTAAGTGCCACGGCGCAGGGTTTCAAGACCGAAGTGCGCACGGGCGTTGGCGTGACCGTCGGCGGCGAGTCGGCGTTGCAGTTCTCGCTCGTCGTGGGCGCGGTTACGGAAAAAGTCGAAGTGACCGGCGAAATCTCGCAGGTGGACGTTTCCAGCTCCACGCTGGGCGGCTTCGTAAGCGCGACCACCATCCGCGAGCTTCCGCTGAACGGCCGCGACTGGCTCCAGCTGGCGCTGTTGCAGCCGGGCACCAGCTTTAACACGGGCCAGAATCAGCTCGACGCGCGCCACGGCCAACGCGGCAACGGAACGGCGATGTCGATTTCCGGCGGCCGCGTGACCGAGAATGCTTTCCGCATTGACGGAATTCTGGTCAATGACTACGCCAACGCCGGCCCGGGCAGCACGCTGCGCGTGAATATGGGTGTGGATGCGATCCGTGAATTTTCCGTGCTGACCAACGGCTTCTCCGCGGAGTACGGCATGAGCGGCGCCGGCGTGGTCAACGCCATCACTAAGTCGGGCACCAATGAGTATCACGGTGGTGGCTACTACTTCCACCGCAATAGCGCCCTGGACGCCCGGAACTTTTTCGACAAAACGGACCCAGCCAAAGGACAGGAACGGCTTCCCGGCTTCCGGCGCCATCAATTGGGCGGGTACCTGGGCGGCGCGGTTAAGAAGGATAAGACCTTCTTTTTCGGCAACTACGAGACGCTGCGCGAAGTCAAGGGCTTGACCGTAGCCATCGATACGCTGTCGCCCAACGCCCGGCAGGGGATCCTCACGTCCGGCACGGTTCAGCTCCACCCCTATATCCGGCGTATTCTGAACGTTTACCCTTTGCCCAATGGTGAGATCCGAGGCGACACCGGTAAGTTCAACTACGGCGCGCCGCGGGCGGGTCATGAGAACTATTATGTGGCCAAGATGGACCACTACTTCTCTTCGAGCACGACATTGAGCGGTACGTACAATTACGATCTCACCGATGTTACCGTGCCGGATGACTTCAACATCAAGAATGCGGCCTCGCCTTCGCGCCGCCACAACCTGGCCTTGAATTTGCAGCACATATTCAGCCCCTCCGTGATCAATAACACCCGTCTCGGCTTCAGCCGCACTCTGGCGACTTCGGCCATGGATTGTTGCGCTAGAATTCCAGAGCTTACCGATCTTTCGCTCGGCTTCCTGCCGGGTAAAACGATGGGTTCGTTGCTGTGCACCTGTCTGCCGGCGGCCTTTAGCGGAATCGGCGCGGGACTGGGCAACAGCGGCGCCAATACGGCTGGTTACACGACGCCGCAGTTCTACAACGACCTTTCCTGGAATCGCGGCCGGCACAATATCCGCATGGGTTTCGGCTTCCAGCGGATTCAACACAATCTGTTCAACGGCGGCGGCCCCAATGGTGCTTTTACGTTCACGTCAATCAGGGACATATTGACGGGACAGCCGTTCCAATATACATCTGACTTCCCTGGCGCCGATCCCACCACCGGTATGCGGATGTCGGTCTTCCAGGGATATTTTCAGGACGACTTCAAGGTCCTGCCGAATCTGACTATCAACATGGGCCTGCGCTATGAAACCGGAACTCCGGTCACGGACGTATACGGCAGGGTTGCTAACCTCCGCAACATTTATGACCGGGCCCCGGCAGTGGGTGCCACCACTTTCGCAGCCCCGGTACTGGGCGACCCCTATTTCAACAATCCTTCGCGCAAGAACTTCGCGCCGCGTCTCGGCTTTGCCTGGGATCCGTTCAAGGACGGCAAAACCTCCATCCGCGGTAGTGCCGGTATCTACGACATCCTCACCCTGACGCACAACTTCCAGGGCCGCCTTACGCGGTCGTTCCCGTATTTCTTCGGAGGGCAGGTATCCGACCGGACGGTGCTGGCCAACGCGTTCCCCAATAGGATTCTGGCGGCGATGGGACCGTCGTCCATCGGTGTGGCGCACGTGGAATTCGATCCCGGCCGTACCTATAAGGGGCAGTGGAACTTCAGTATTCAGCGTCAGCTCACCGGGAGCACGGCATTGACGGTAGGCTATGTCGGCGCCAGCGGCGTTCGTCTGGTGCGTCCGATTGAAGACATCGACCAAGTGCCGGGCCACTTGGCAACATTCGATACGGCTGCCAACAGCTACCGGTTCCCGATCCCCCCTGGCACGAATCCCCCGACCAATGTTTTTAAGTTGAATCCGACTTGGGGCAGTATCCGCTCCACGGAGTGGAATGGACACAGTATCTACCACGCGCTGCAGGTTAACTTTACGCAGCGGCCTACTAAGGGCTTGTCCTATCAGATCGCGTATACTTTCCAGAAGAGCATCGATGCCGGCTCCAACGCCTTCTCGGAAGGCGGGGAATCGGCCAATAGTTCCGGCGCCGGCTGGGCTTTCAACGACAAAATTCAGCGCGGTGTTTCCGACTTCAACCTGGGGCACAACCTGGTGTTCAACTATCAATACGATATCCCGATGTTTGCGCAGGTGAAATCCAACAAGATTGGCAACGCGATCCTGGGTGGATGGGCGATCGGCGGAATCTACACGCGGCAGAGCGGCGGACCCTACAGCCTAAAGCTGGCCGGTCCCCGGTCCTTCAGCGGCAACAGCCAGGTTGCCGGTATCAACTCGTCGGAGCGGCCGATGTTTGCTCTTGGGCCCAACTGCAGTACCCCGAACTTCGCCACCGGCGACCTCAATGTGACGCTGAACCTGAGCTGCATCAAGTTCCCGGAACGCGGCCAGTTGGGGAACCTGGGAAGAAATACCCTCCGCCAGCGGGTCTTCAACAACCTGGATTTCTCGATGTTTAAGAACATGAAATTCTTTGGCGAGAAACTCGCGGCCCAGTTGCGCGTCGAAATGTTCAACGTCTTGAACAACGTGAATATCCAGCCCCAGTTGCAGACGGTTTTCGACAACACCGGCGCTTTCACCACGCAGGCGGCGACGAATACGGGCTTCTTCGGAACGTTCACGACCAACACGTCGCGTCAGATTCAGGTTGGTATGCGGTTGGTGTTCTAACAGCCTTCTGGATCAAGTAGTTTGGCCCGGCCGGGACCTCCCGGACCGGGCCTTTCTATTTTCTGGATTGATCCTTAGGGTCAGCCAGGTTTCTCTAGTCACTTAGGCCTTCCCTTTATGGCCAAAAGTAGGTATACTTACAGGCGCTCGTTTGGCGTCCGGCAGAAGGCACGTGCCGCGCAGAAGAGGTGACCCAGAAATGGCAGAAATGAAAAATCCGGAAGAAACTACCAAGACACTTTCGAGGCGAGACCTGATCAAGGGTGTCATCGCCGCCGGCGCGGTATCCTCCGCCGGTTACCTGTTCCGCGCCTCGGGCGTGCGCGCGCAGCAGCCCTCGGCTGCCGGGTCCGTGGAGCGCCTGGTGACCATCACCGTCAACGGGCAACAGCGGCGCGTCGACGTGATGAAACAGGAAACGCTGGCCACCACCTTGCGCTACAAGCTGGGCCTCACCGGCACCAAGCTGGGTTGTGACCGCGCGGAATGCGGCGCTTGCACCGTGCTCATCGACGATGTGCCGCACTATTCCTGCTCCGTGCTGACGCAGTCGGTGCGCGCCAGGAAGGTGGTTTCGATTGAAGGCCTGGCGAGCGCCGATGGGAAGCTGCATCCGATGCAGCAGGGCGTCGTCGAAGAGCAGGGTTTCCAATGCGCTTTCTGCATGTCGGGTTTCATTATGTCCGCCGTCGGGTTCCTCAAGGTCAACCCGAAGCCCACGCGGACGGAGCTGGCGCACGGTATTTCCGGCAATCTGTGCCGTTGCCAGGACTATGACAAGATCCTGACTGCGCTACTCAAAGGCGCAGAGAATATGCGGAGGGCCTAAGCCATGCCAACCAACAAGGTCAACGTTCCCAACTACCGGTTTATCGGCAAGAACTACACCACGCCGGACATGGTGGCGAAGGTCACTGGCAAGTCCAAGTACGCCGAGGATTTCCGCGCCGAGGGCATGCTGTTCTGTAAGCTGCTGCTGAGCCCCATGCCGCACGCGCGGGTCAAGCGGATCGATGCATCCAAGGCGCTGGCCCTGCCGGGCGTGAAGGGGATACTGACGGCCGATGAGCTGCCGCCTCCCGCCGCCTTCATCACCGACGACGGCGTGATGATTCCGCCGGATCCGCGGGCCGAGCGCGGGCTCACCAATGAGCCTCTGTATCAAGGCGAGCCCATCCTGGCCGTCGCGGCCGTGGATGAGGAGACCGCCGCCGCCGCGATTGAGCTGATTGAGATCGATTTCGAGCGGCTTCCTTTCGCGGTCGATCCGCTGGTGACGTTGTCGCCCGGTGGTCCGAATACCAGGAATGAGGGGAACGTGTGGGTGGTGCCTCCGCCCGCGCCGCCCAAGCCGGGCGAACGGCCGGCGGGTCCGCTGCTGCCCGATGTCAAGGAATTCAAGTGGACGGACGCCGAGTACGCCGAGTACAAGCAAGGCAAGCTGCCCGTGAGCAAGCCGTCGATGGAGTGGTCCTACGGGGACATCGACGCCGGCTTCAAGAAAGCGGATCTGGTGATGGACGAGACGTTCGTCACGCCGAACACCAGCGACCAAACGCTGGAGACCCGCACGGCGATGGCATATTGGCAGAACGGAAAGCTGTTCGTGCACTGCTCGACGCAAAGCACGGCGCAAACCGTACCGGCGATTGCGCGCTGGATGAGTATGGATACCACCAATGTCGTGGTGATCAGCGAATACACCGGCGGCGGTTTTGGCAGCAAGGTGACCAGCGGTATTATTCTGACGGTGCCGGCGCTGTTGTCTAAGAAAGTCAACGCTCCGGTCATGCTGCGCATCAGCCGGGAAGAAGAGCACTTCCTGGGGCGCGCGCGTCCGGGTCTGCACGGCCGCATGAAGGCCGGCTTCACCAAGGATGGCCGGATTGTCGCGCTGGATATGTTCGTGGTTTGCGACGGCGGACCTTACGGACCGCAGGGCGACGCGAACGCCTCCGGCCGTATCGTTTCCCTGTGCTACACGCCCGAGAACATGCGCTGGCGCGGTATCAACGTGATTACCAATACGCCCCCGCGCGGCCCGCAAAGCCAGCCCGGCGGCGCGCAGGGTGTCATGATCATGGAGCCGCTGCTTTCCAACGCGGCGCGCAAGTTGGGTCTGGATCAAGTTGCCATCCGGCGTATTAACGCGCCCTCGGGCAAAGCCGGCATTGGACCCGCGATCAAGGGCAAGCGGGATCACGTTACCAGCGCGTTCGTTCCCGAAGCGCTCGACAAAGGCGCGGAGCTGTTCCGCTGGAATGAGCGGAAGAACCAGACCAAGAAGAGCGGAACCAAGGCGCGCGGCATTGGCGTCGCGGTCAGCGCCTATTCCGCCGGGTCGATCGGCTTTGACGGCTTGTTCGTCATCAAGCCGGACGGCAAGATCTACGTGCAGACCGGCATCGGCAATCTGGGTACCGAGGCGATGATCGACTGCCAGCGCGTGGTGGCGGAAGTGCTCGGCGTGCCGTGGGAGAGATTGGAAATTACCTGGGGCAGCACGGCCAAGCATCTGCCTTGGAGCTGTCCGTCGGGCGGAAGCCAGACCATTCACGCCATGACCCGCGCGGCCCATGCCGTTTCCATGGATGCCAAGCTAAAACTGCAGGAAATCGCGGCCATGGACCTCGGCGGCAAGCCGGAGGACTACGAAGTCGGCGGCGAGCGGGTCTACCGCAAGGGCGGCGGCGCCGGGATGAGCCTGGCCCAGGCCGCGCAGCGCGCGATCAAGCTAGGCGGTAAGTATGACGGCCACGAGTTGCCGCCGGAAATCGCCAAAATGACCAAGGCGTCCGCCACGGCGCTGGCGGGACAGGGATTGCTGGCTGTCGCGAAAGACAAGTACAAGCGCGACGGTATCTCCAATTCCTACGTTGCCGGATTTGCCGAAGTAGAAGTCGACCTGGAAACCGGCACGTATCGTATCACGGATTACGTTGGTGTGGCTGACGTCGGAACCGTCATCCATCCGCGCGCGTTTGGCGGGCAGATGTTCGGGCGCACGTCGCTCGGTTGGGGACATGCTTTGGCGCAGAAGTGGGTCTATGACCAGCACTACGGCGCTCCGCTGGCCAAGCGTTTCTATCAGAACCGGCCGCCTACGATTCTGGATGTGCCCGTCAGTAACTTCAAATGGGCCGCGGTGGATATTCCCGATCCGGAAACCCCGGTCGGCGCGCGCGGCATCGGCGAGCCTCCCGTGGGCGCCGGCGCCAGCGCGGTGTTGAATGCTCTCGCGGACGCTCTGGGAGAGCAAATCTACCGGCGCGCACCGGTAACCGCGGATATTATCCTGATGGCGCTCGAGACAGGCAAGCCGGGCGACGAACCGTTGACCGCTCATATATAGGAGAACCAGATATGGCTGTGATTCGCGATGTAATGCCGGCATTTGAACTGTTTCAGCCGGCCACCACGGACGATGCGCTGGCTCTGCTGGCGAAATATGGCTCCGATGCCTGGGTGCTGGCGGGCGGACTGGATAGTTTCGACTGGTTGAAAGACCGCATTAAGCGGCCCAAGGTCGTCGTCGACATGAGCCAGGCCAGCGGATTGCGCGGGATCAAGGAAGTCAACGGCGGCCTGGAAATCGGCGCGATGACGACGCTCACCGAAGTGGTGCGTCATCCGCTGGTGAAGGAGCACTTCAGCCTGTTGGCCGAGGGCGCCGAACTGGCGGCCTCGCCGCAGATCCGCAATCAGGGAACCATTGGCGGCAATGTCTCCCAGGACACCCGCTGCTGGTATTACCGCAGCGGGTGGAAGTGCTATCGCGCGGGCGGCAACATCTGTTTTGCCGATACGCCGACGGCCATAAACCGCGAACACGCCATTCTGGACGCGGACCGCTGCGTGGCGGTGAATCCTTCCGATTCGGCTCCGGCCTTGATCGCCCTGGATGCGCAGATGGTCATCCGCGGCCCCGGCGGCGAGCGCGTGGTAAATGCCCAGGACTACTTTGTGGGCCCGGACATCAACATCATGCGCATGACGGTGTTAAAGCCGAACGAATTGCTGACGGCGATCCGCATTCCGGGAACCTGGGGTGGCGCAAAATTCTATTTCGAAAAAATCCGCGATCGCCAGGTTTGGGACTTCCCGCTGGTCAATGTAGCCGCGGCGATGAAGGTTTCCGGCGGCAAGATCGACCAGATCCGGATTGCGGTCAATGGCGTCGCGGCGCGTCCACTACGCCTGACGGCGGTCGAAAGCGCGGTCATCGGCAAACCGGCCGACGCAGCCACCGGCGAGATGGCGGGTAAGATCGCCATCCAGGGCGCCGTCGCGCTGCGTTTCAATGCATACAAAATTCCGTTGCTGAGAAACCTGGTGAAGCGGGCCATAGGCGGCGTTCAGGAGGCAGCTTGGAAATCATAGAATTTGCGCGAAGCCCGTGGGGCCAGGATGTCCCGATCCACATTTCGTTCACCCTGATTTGGGTGTGTGGAATTGCGGGTCTCGCGTTCCTGATTGGTCATGCCATTTACGTCAAGTTCATGGCTAAGCCGGAAGAGTTCGAAGTTACACCCCCGGAGCTCGCCGCCAAGGTACCCGAGAAGATCGCCCGGCATTCCCTGGTCTCGCGCCTGTTTCACTGGGTCATGGCCGCGGCGATGTTTACGCTGCTGTTCACCGCATTCCTGCCCAAAGTGGGCTTTCCTTTTGCGTGGGTGACGTATCACTGGATGGCCGGGCTGGTGCTGACCGCCTCCATCCTGTTTCATCTTATCCACGCCAATTTCTTCCTGGATCCGTGGGCCATCTGGCCTGACAAAACCGATATCGAAGACGCCAAGCGGAGACTGCTGCGGGCGCGGGGAGAAGCGGTGCCGGCGCCGAGGAAGTTCGCCAAGTACCCGATGGAAAACAAGATGTACCACATGATCATCGTGTTGACCGGCCTCAGCGTGACCATCACTGGCTTCTTCATGATGTTCCGCGTGAGCACCCCATTTTTTACCCGTAATCCGTATCTATTTGGAGACATGACCTGGGGTTGGATGTACGTGCTGCACGGGCTGGCGGGCGTCGGCTTGATCGCTTTGATCATGGCTCACGTCTACTTCGCCATCCGGCCGGAGAAGTTCGCGATGACCAAGTCCATGGTCTTCGGCTCGATCGACCGGGAACACTTCCTGGAGCATCACGATCCGAAGCGGTGGGTGGTCACGGAGTCTTCCAAATAGGCGGGATTCCGCTCTCGACACCATGAAAACTCTGGAAGACCGCTGTAACGCGATCGAGGAATGCTACGAGTTCATGCTCGCCTACGCGGCGCAAGGGCTCACTACGGAGGCAGGCGAAGGGAAAGGCGCGCAAGTCCGCGGCTTTTTGGAGGGGGCGTTGCGCGCGCTCGGGGATCTGGCGGACGCCTACGCGGCGGCGGTAAAACAGGAAGGTCTCACTCCTGTCGCGCCCTACATGGCGTTTCTGGGCGTGCTGGATCGCGATGCCAAAGATTCGCAGGCTGCCGTTGAATTGGTGCTGGCGCAACCCGCCATCAGTTCCCAGTTGATCGACAATTTGAACGCCTCGATTCACCTGCGCGCCCTGCTGACCGATCTCTTTCTGATCGATGAGATCCTGAAGCTGCATAACGCCAGCAAGCCGGCTACGGCCAGTTAGGCGGTTTCCTCATGATCCTGTCGCGGCAACTTTGCACGGTTGCGTCACTGCTGCTTCTGGTCTGCGCTGGACTCCCAGCGCAAACGGCCAAGAGCGTCAACGTCGCTATTAAAGAAACAGCCGGGATCCGGCGCTTTGGTTTTCCGGTCAATACGCGTGTTCCGTTCCCCAAAGGCGCGCTGGCGAATCCCGCGAATGCGCGGCTGCTTTTGAACGACAAAGAAGTGCCCGTGGAGTGCACGGTGGAGTCGCGTTGGCCGGATGGTTCGGTGCAGTGGCTCGCCGTGGACATTGCTGTCACGGTGGGGCCGAAGGAGACGCAGAACTTCCGTCTGGAATACGGACCCGATGTGAAGGCCATGCCCTCGCCGCGGCCGCTGCCGGTGAGCGAGGATGCGGCATCCATTCAAGTGGGAAGCTGGCGCTACAGCAAGAGCGGCAAACCGCTGGTGCTGTCGGTCAAATACCGGAACGAGGAAATCGCCACGGGGATGAACGGCATCGCGGTTACGGATGCGGCGGGGGCTTCGCACGAAATTTCCGAGCCGCCCAAGGTGGAGATCGTCAAACGCGGCCCGCTGTACGTGCTGCTGCGCTACACGGGGAAGATTGCCCTCGACGCGCAGTACAGCGTCCCTTACACGATCGAGATCGGCATGCCCAACAGCAAGGCCTGGGCCAAGTTCGCCGCAACCGTCGAAGACCCCGCCAAGCGCGTGCGCGAGCTTTCCTTCCACACGCCGGTCAACATGGGCCCGTTCCCCTGGGTTTGGGACTTTGGGACCGCGCGCTGGACCTACGGCCAATTACAGAACGCGCAAGAGCAGGTGACCATGACGCAGACCGTGCGGGCGAACGGGACTGCCGATTGGAGCGTTAGCCTCGGCGTCAAGGGCAAAGAGGAGTCCTACGAAACCATGGACCGCAGCGCGCCCGTCTCCTGGGTACATTTGCAGGCGGGTACCGAAGCCGTCGCGATGTTCGTGGACGAAGCGGCGCGGCAACCGGGAACCTACAAGTTCAGCTTGGGCGGAGATGGGCAGACCTCGTTCCGCTACGCTCCGGCGCAGCCCGCGACCAAGCATCAACTGACCGTATACGAGCACTTCGTGCGCACCCCGGTGCACATCGGCGCGGCCACCAGCCCGTCGGCCGGCCTGGCCCCGCTGGTGGCGGAGTGGGATAAAGCGCAGTACGCGGCCAGCGGACTCAAGGCCCCGCGCAACTGAGAAAATTCCAAGTCCAGTCAAGGCCGGTAGCCGTATCCAAATAGCGCCTTGTCGAGGTGCCTTGCGGAGGCACTGCAAGCCGTCAGTAGGTCGTGGAAGATCGGAATGTAGGACTTGCGGTACCAGTCCACGTTATCGGGCGCACCTTCGTTGCAGAGCCGCTTGACCGCTCTCCTGACACGGCTATCGTAGATCGGAAATGCTCCGGCGGACATGAAGTGCAAGAGAGTCGTAGCGCGCGATAAGCCGAAACGCTTCTTGCCGTCGCCACTACGCGAGGATGTATCTGGATACCGATGATCCGCCCATTCCCTCAGAAATCTTTCCACTGATAATTGCTCTACGCGGATATCGGGTAGTTCTCGGGAGGCGTCTATCCACGCAGGATAGGCAACACTCGCCACGTTGAAGCGCCATTGCTTGTCCGTCCCTGCTCTGTCTTTCCATCCGCCAAGGAGGATGAAATCCCCGGAAGATAAAGCACCGGCTCTCCGCACGAGAAGGTTATAGTGCTCTTCATTGAAACGGTCCCGCGGATATTCGCGCTCCCAAGCCTTAGCCATTCAGCGCCCCCACAGGGTTGACCGTGTTTGAGCCGAAAGTTGAACATCAACTGGAGCGATTCCAGGCGCTATCGCCGCCACAAAGTAAATGGCCGCCAGGAGCACCGGAACTACCCGGCATCCCTGGCGGCCATGAGGACGCCTACTGTACCCGCGCGTTTAGTAAACCGCGGTGATGTTCCGCTTGGGAACCTCACCCACGGGGATGCGCGTGATTTCTTTTCTGGTTGCGATGTCAATCACGGATACAGAGTTCTGGCCCGCGTTGGCCACGTAGGCGCGCTTGCCGTCCGGCGTCAGCGTCACCCAGTCCGGGGCCACGCCTACATCGGCGGCGCCGATAAGCTTCAGATCGGGCAGTGAGAACATGTATAGCGAGCTGTTCAGCGTGCTGTTGACCACCAAGGTCTTGCCATCGGAAGTGACCGCCATGCCGTGAGAGATATTGCCGCCTTCGTGGATGGCAACTTTTCCGGCGGGCGTGTCCGGGAGCTTAATCCGATTGACTTCCTTGTGGGTTGCGAAATCGATGACCTCGAACCCGTGAAAGTCGGAAACCTGGACCAGGATCCATTTCGTGCTGCCATCGGGATTGGTAACGAACGTCATCGGACGGACACCCTTGTCCAATTCGAGAGTCCATACGATCTCCTCGGTCTTCTGGTCGATCACGGTCAGCACCTTGGACCGAACGGAGCCGCTGACGACGAACTTGCCGTCCGGCGTAACGTAGGTGTTGTGCTGAGGGCCCTTCACCGCGATGCTCTTGACCCGCTCCATGGAGGCGGTGTCGATGACATCCACCGCGCCCGCTCCTCTGGCGATGGCGATATACACGCGCTTGCCATCCTTGCTGATCCCCAGGTTGTTGGGGTGGTCGCTGAGCGGTATGCTCTTGATGACCTTGAAGGTCTTTCCATCCACGACATCCAGCGTGCTCTCGGCTTCATTGCTGATGTAGTAACGGCTGCCATCGGGGGCGACCGCCGCGCCGTGGTTCACCTCAATACCGGTGATCTTGCCGACTACTTTGTTGGTCACCGGGTCGATGATCGATACATCGTCGCCGGCGCTATTCGTCTGGATGATGCGAACCGTCGCTGCCGCCAGAGGCAGAGCGAGGATCAGAATTCCAAGTGGCTTAAGTGTCATATTTATCAAGCGCTCCTCAACGTTTTTCAAGGCTACCGCCAAGCGCGGGCAAAGTCAAGCCGGGGTGGCGTTCCCCGGGGTGGCGTTCCCCTAATCCGTCGGTAAGGGCTGGCTTGACGGTCAAGGAAGGCAGTGGCGCGGGGCATGAGGGGGACGTAACGGGAAATTGAGGCAGTGTTTTTGACGCGAGGGGAGTTGGGGGAGATGAAGATGGTGGAAAGCACGCACGCCCGGA
>CAMAVI010000036.1 GCA_945861625.1 Candidatus Sulfopaludibacter sp. SbA3 | reverse complement strand
CCGCAAGTACCCCGTTGGGCGCAAAATCACGGATGAAGAGTTTGCCCATGTCCATCTGAAGCCCGACACATTTCATGGCGAATGGAACTACACGATCCATCCAAGCACAACCGTTAGATGTAAAGGTTATTGATTTACGCTGCCTTAATGCCAAAATACCGTTCCAAAAGCTCACGTCCACGCTGTCGTGTCTTAGGGCTGCTACTACAAGCCCGTGTTGTCAGATCGTCTATCGCTTCCTCCTGACTCTTAGATGACGCAAGAAGCTCGCCTTTTGTAGTCCAAGACATCGTGCTCACAGTATCTTCGTCTCTCTGGCGCCTTATGTCCGGATCCATCGCGATCACCATGGGGTCATCGAATGGTCCAGTTGGACGCCTTACCGGTACTTTGAGCCGTCCCTCGGCTATCGCGGACCGCAGGGCCATATCAACGCACATGTCCAGGCCAAAGAGCTGAACGGCGATATGGCCGCGCGAATTAGGACTTGCGTCCAAGTAGACTTGCCGGTAAATGTTCAGGAAATTCGCGATATTGAAATTTGCATTCAGCATTGCGGCAATTTCCCACGGAAGCCTTGAGCGGTAATAAAACTGATCGGCAATCACTGTTCCCGGCGTCAGTACCAGATACGCGGCCGCTTGTTTTGGATCCTTCCACTTTGCAAGCTTCTGAGCGATCTCCGGTGAAAAGTGCTCGACAGTGAAGGCTGTCCAGAAATTGTCCATTAAAGAGCGTTGGAAGTTTCTCTCAGCCCGAACAAACAGAAGCAAGTCCTCTCCACTCGCTCTCCGATACTGTTCTGGAAAGTCGATTTCACAAGCCTTAGACGGGAGATACCATAGAACATCGATTCGCGATCCGACCGTCAAAGAATTGCGGGGCTTCAGCGTCGCCTTTACGCGAACCGTTACCTCGCAGAGATAAATTGGTGTATCCGGGAAGGGCTTTACGGCGGGAGTGTTGAATCGCGGGTCGGAACGCGAAACTCGCCGTCCCGACACGACCGTCCCGACCAGTACGGTGTCTGCTGAGCCAAATTTGGTTTGGAATGATGGCTCAGAAAATTCGTCGCGTTGGGCGAAACTCGGGATCACCCAAAGGAGAACGCCAGCGGCAAGAGACAGCCAACTCAGCTTACACCTTCTCATTATTTGCAAGCGCCTCCAGACACAACCTGCGACGGATACTGGCCGACCGTAACCATGCTCTTGGAATATGTGTTGTAGTTTACGCCATCTTGCGAAACACCGTTTATAACGATGTCCAGGGGCTGTGTTCCAAAAGAACCAAACGCTGTGAACTGTTGAAGCGCCGCGGAGAGGCGTGTAATTTCAGGACCCTTTATCTCCTGACCCCGCAAGGCGTGGCGGGCTCTCCCGCGATGGACTTTCAACGATCAACGTGACCGGACCGTCGTTGATCAGAGAGACATCCATATGCGCCTGGAAGACTCCGGTTTCCAACCGCACACCGCCGCGGCGGGCGATCTCGACGAACGCTTCGTACAAAGCGCGGGCCTGTCCGGCGGGAGCCGCATCGTCGAAGCTGGGGCGGCGCCCCTTGCGGCAATCCCCGTAAAGCGTGAACTGGGAAACCACCAGCATGCTCCCTTGCGTATCCAGCAAACTGCGATTCATCTTGCCGGCATCGTCGGCAAAGATGCGCAGATGCACAAGCTTATCCACCAAAAACTCAGCGTCCGCCACCGTGTCCGCCTTGGTTACGCCCACCAGCACCAGTATCCCCGCGCCGATTTCGCCCGTGACCAAGCCGTCTACTTTCACCCGCGCTTCCGTTACCCTCTGGACCACAACTCGCATTCTTCTAGGGTAGATGCCGGAGGCGCACTAGATCATTTGCCCTATCGAAGCCGGTGCGTCGCGGGACGCATAATCTAAATGCTATGACCAGCAGGAACCGGAAACACTCCACATTGCCCGGCGGCTTCTTCCATCTGGAAGAAGAGAAGACGCGCACGCGGGTTGACGGCTACGGCTTTGGCGACAACATCAAGCTCAAGGACGATTATGGCAATGTCTGGCAGGGCCGGGCCGAGCGCATGGAAAATGCGACGGTGATCTACCGCTTTCGCGACGGCAAGGGACGCACGCTGACAGGCGTCTCCGATAGTACCGCGGTCACCCTGCTCGATGAAAAAGGCTGCACGTGGAAAGGCTTCATCGATTAGCGGGGACTTTCCTTGATCAACTTTCCTTGATCAACTTCTCATGATTCACTTCTCATGATTCACTTCTCTTGATTCACTTCCGGCTTCACTGAGCTGCGCTAGGATTTGTTGGGCAGCCTTTTGCCCCGCGCTTTTCTTGGACAGCCCCTGTGCCTGGCTGATCCAGTCCTTGCCCATGCGCACTTCCACCGTGAACGTCTTGGTATGCTCCGGCCCTTCTTCCGCCACGACAGTGTAGCGTGGTGGCGGCAGTTGCAACGATTGTGCTACTTCCTGCAGCGCGCTCTTGTGATCCGTGGAGGCCGTTGTCTCCATCTCCTCCAGCGGATCGTAGGGTTCGATGACGTAGGTATTGATAAACCGGCATGCCGCTTGGAGTCCGGCGTCGAGATACAGAGCGGCAATCAGGGCTTCCAGGGCGTCGGAAAGCAGCGCCTTCTTTGTGCGTCCTCCGCTCAACTCTTCCCCCCGGCCGAGCAAAAGGTAGTCGCCCAGTTGCAAAGACTGCGCGACCTCATGGAGGTGGGCCGCGCTGACCAGACGCGCTTTCAGCTTGGAGAGCCGGCCTTCCGGATAGGCAACAAAACGGCGGACCAGGCATTCGCTCACCGCGAAGCCCAGAATGGCGTCTCCCAGAAACTCCAGACGTTCGTTGTCGGTGGAGCCGCCAACGCCGGCCTTTTCATACGCCCGTGACTTATGGGTCAGTGCGCGTCCTAGGAGTTCCCGGTCGTGAAATGTGTGCCCGAGGGATCGCTCCAGGCCCGCCAGATCCGCGCTCATCCGAGCCGCCGCGCTCGCAGTTACTGGCCGCCTTTGAGTTTGGCCACGCGCTGCTTTTCTTCCTGAGCGAACTTCTTGACGCTCTCGGGAACGTTCGCCAGAGCCAGCACTTTGTCCACGATGGCATTGGCTTCATCGTAGCGTTTGGCGTTGGTGTAGGTCGCCGCCAGCCGTACCATGGCGGACGGCTCGGGCGTCGACGAGCCTTCGATGGCCATCTTGAACTCGGAAATGGCGGCATCGAATTTCTTATCCACCGACGCCAGCATGCCCAGGGTCTCGTGCGCCTGGGAACTCATTTCCTTCTTAATGTTCTCCCATTGTTCATCGGGAATCTGGGGGTTGGTTTTGGGGGCCGAGGGTATCGCGGCGAGGGCGTCACTGGCCAGTTTCGTGGCGCGCTTTACCTTTTCGTCCTTGTCCAGATCGAATTCCTTGGTGCCTTGGGCGAGTTGCCCGGAGACCAGCAGCAACGCATGCGCATTCTTGGGGTCGGCTTCGAGCGCGCGGTTCCCGTAAATAATTGCCCTGGCGGAATCGTTCTTCTGCCGCGCGGCTTCCCCGGCCATCACCAGCACCAGGACCTTGAATTCGGTGTCCTTGAACTTGGAAAGCAGGTTATCCACGGCGGCGATCTTCGCATCCGGAGTCTGGGCGCTGATCACTGCCTGGACGGCTTCCAATTCCTTCTGCGATTTTGGCTTTTGCGCCGTTGCCAAGCCGGCCACCGCAAGCAAGCCAATCACAATCAACTTCATCTTCATTCGTTTACTCCCAATTTGATATCGAAACCTATTTTTTGAAGGCTTCCCCGACACCTTTCAACGCCGCTTGGCGGACCGTCGCCGGCGCGTCTGGGATCGCCAGAGCTGCCTTATAATGTTCCACGGCCTGATCCCGGTCTCCCTGCGAATCGGCCAAACGTGCGAGATACAGCAAACTCCAGGACTTAGTTTCCGTGTCGGGCTGCAACTCCAGAGCCTTGCGGAAGAGGCGATCTCCCGTCTCAGGGTCTCTTTGAAGTACGGCTACCCTCGCTAACCCATAATACGCTTTTGCATGCGCGGTTTGCTCGGTGGTTTCCTCCAGCGCATGGAGATAAAGTTGGCGGGCCTGCTCGAGATTGCGGTCCCGGTAAGCCGTTTCCGCCTGGTCCAGGGTTTTCGCCACGCCGGTGAGTTCCGGCGGCTTCACCACTTGCGCCGCGCGCACCAGGCGGTTGCCGCGGGCCGAGACGAACTCGACCTTCGCAAGCCGCTCTTCCTCCCGTTTGAAATCCAGACCGGCAAACAAATTGGGGAAGTATAGCCGCAGCGCCTGGTCCTGCTTCTCAAAAATGGCCAGTTGCTCGGCCAGCGCCGGGGCCAGCACGAATCCTTCTTTCATAGCCTGTTCGGCCAGCACGGGCTTGCGGTCCATCCGGCTTTCCACGGCCTTGATCAGGCTTTCAGTGGCCAAGTCCACGAAGTCAGTCTTGTAATGCTCATCGAGCGTGCCCGCGCCCTGCGCGTAATCGCCGAGAGCGTGTTTCTTCTTGATGTCTTCGGCAAACTTCAGTCCCAGCGGGTCGATCAGATAGTGCACAAATCCATGGCGGATGCGATCGGTTTGCGGCTCCGCCGACGGTGTGACCACCACAAAATAGTCATCGCCGTAGCTGCGGGACTGCACCTGATTGGGAGCTCCCAGCAGGTCCACGAAGATTTGAAAACGGCGGCCCAGGTAACCGCTGGTGGTGTTGCGCGTGTAGGCGTTGACGCCCAGCACGGCGCGGCTCACCAGCTCGTGGTACTGCTCGATCTGCTGGTCGTAAAAAGGCTGCGCGCGCTGCCACATGTCGCCCATGTTGGCTTCCTTGTAGAACGCCGCGAGCAACGGGGACAATCCTTCGATGGAAGTCACGTCGGGAGGCCGCAGCATATCCGGATCGCGGTAGCCGAAATCCGGCGGACCATCAATCAACAAGCTGTAAGAGATGTAGCGGCTCAATTCCGCCTTCGGATCCCGCAGCGCATGGTCGCGGAAAAACCGCTTTAGCTCGTATACGCTGTCGAGGTTGCGCGTGGCCAGTTGCGTGCGTAGCGCGTGACGGAACGCATGCGTAGAAGCGGCATTGATTTCGTCGTCATAGCCGGCCGCGTTGATGGCCGCCAGCACGGTGAACAGCGCCTCGTTGCTATCCAGTTGGTTCTGGTTGGAACTCGCCGCGGGAGCCCGCGGCACCGGGGGACGAACCGGAGGCGCGGCCTGGGGCAGGGCAGGCACTGCGGCCATGCAGACCAAGCCAGCAATGATGACGAGGCGGTTCACGCGTTCCTCAATCCCCCAGTATATCCAGGGCTGCCTGAATCTCACTGCGCGTGTGCGCGTCGATATTGGCGGCTAGTCCCCGGCGGTAGAACTCGCGGGCCCGGTCCGGGTCGCCCATCTTTTCCAGCGTCTGTCCGCCGTGATAGTAGGCGGCTGCGTACGACGGATCCGAGTCGATCATGGTCTCGAATTCTTGCATGGCGCGCGCCCATTCGCCCGCATTAGCAAACTCCATCGCCAGTCCGTAGCGGGCCAGCTTGCTCGCCGGATCCCGGGCCAGGATCTCTTCCAGAAGCTGCATGCGTGGAGTCATCTATCTGTTAGGATACCCTTCGGAAGAGACTGCCGCTCCGTTACCGTCGCGGTTCCGAAATCTTGACACCGAACCGCGAGAGTTATCGAGCGGTAAGTGAACTTTGCCTGATGGCGTGCCCTTTTTTCAAACCCGTACAACGGCTCGATCGCGGCGGCTGGGACCCCGCGCCCCGGCTGCCTTTGCTGGACGCGTGGAGCGGAGTTTGTACCGCAGCCGATGATTGGACCCCTCCGGAAACGATCCAGCGCGAAGTCTGCAACTGCGGTTACGCCCGGGGGCTTTGCGACCGCTTTCCCTCCGGCGAGGCCGCCGATGCCGTGCGCTTCTCCCTGCTCAGCCAACGCCTGATTTACGTTCTTGAAAAAGACCACGCTCCCGTGGAGCACGGAGAAATCGATCCCGTCACCGATTCACGTGAACCCTTGGCCAGCCAGGCGCGGGCATTCATGGAGAGCTGGCGCGGCTTATTACCGCGAACCGTCAGCTAAAATATAGAAACAGTAGTCGACGCGATCCGCCCGGATGGCGAAATTGGCAGACGCACCAGATTTAGGAAACTTGCGTCGGCATGAATCCTTTCAGGTAGTTGGACAGCGTTCTACAATGGTTGTGCAAACGATTGGCCCCGTGGCGGAATTGGCAGACGCGTAGGATTTAGGTTCCTATATTCGCAAGAGTGTTCCGGTTCGACCCCGGACGGGGCCACCAAAATCATTCCTGCTTCGCAATCAACCCGCGTTGTATGGCATCGCGTCATCGACGAGCGCGGTGAATAGCGGCAAGTCCATAATCGCTTTAGTCATGGCACTGTGACGCTGGCGCACAATCGCTAGCAGTTCGTCGTTGGTGAGTTCGCCTACGGTCATGGGATGATTTTACCCTTGTCCGCTGTCCCCCCAAGTCCCTACCGCTTATCAACATGGGGATCCGACTGCTCGAACTGATGCGGCGCGGGCCGGTCCCATTCGAGCTGGTGACGGACTTCCTTCACCACCCAAAAAATGAACACAATGGTGATGCCGACCTCGAGGGCCAGGAGCTTTATTTTGTGGAACAGCCTGATCGGATCCAACTTCTTACGCGGTCTACGCACACAATTTCCTACCTGGCCGTCAGGAAGATTGTCCCTACACTACTCCAAGGCGCATCTCTTCAAACGGTGGCTCCAGCCAGTGAGCCCAAAATCAGCAAAAGCAGAGGAAGGTTTTTTGAAAGAGTAAATTTTTTGGAGTTGAGTTTTTTGTGTAGTTTTTAATTTTTTGGAGTGTATAGGTTTTGAGTTTGGTTTTGAAGTTTGTTTGTTGTGAGCCTAAGCTCATGTTTAGTATATCATGGGCGGTAGGGCGCTCCTCGCGGTCTTAGGAAGCCGCCGGAGCCGCGAGGACCTTCTCCGGAAACAGATGCTCCCACGTCGAATACACACCGCTTCGCTATGATCCGCGTCTGCACTCTCGTAGCGTCGCTGACAAATAGACTCGCGTCCTTCGTGTAGTCCTGCTTCCCCACGTTTTTCCGAATGATAGCTCCGCCGAGCCTACTTCGGGCTATCCTAGAAAATATGGCACTGTTGCAGCGGTTGCCCGTCGACGAAGGTCAGTTGGACGCATTTTGCCAGCGCTGGAAGATTGCCAAGCTTGAACTGTTCGGATCCATGCTCAGCGATCCCTCGCGGGCCCAGGATGTCGACCTCCTGGTCACTTTCGCCGAGGACGCGCGATGGGGCCTGTTCGAGCACGAGCACATGCAGAATGAACTCGCCGTACTGCTTCGGCGCAACGTGGACCTGATCAGCCGGCGCGCGATTGAGACCAGCCGGAACGCCTTGCGCCGGAATGCCATCCTGAGCAGCGCTGTGCCTGTTTATGTCGCCGGATGAGAAGGGTGACATCGCAAGTCTCGGTGATCTGACCGCGGCATGCTTGCGGGTGATGGATTACGTGCGAGGCCGGAGCCGATCTGGTCTCAATCAAGACGATTTGATGCTGTCCGCCTGCTGTTATCAGATCGCTGTAATCGGTGAGGCCGTGAAGCGAGTTTCCCCGGCTACCCGCAGTAAGCATCCGGAAGTTCCATGGAGGGACATCGCAGGCATGCGGGACCGCCTCATTCACGGCTACGACTCCGTGGATCTTGATGAATTGTGGAAAACCGCAACAGAGGATGTTTCGGAGCTATTGGAACACGTGAGAGCAATTCTAGCGAAGGACTTTGAACAGGGATAGCCTCACAGCACACCGGTTCACGCCGCCTGGTGTTGCTAAAATCAAAATCTGCCAGCCTTCAAGTCTTCTCCGGAAAGAGGTGCCCGATGTCGAACGAACGTCGCATCAGAGTGATCATGGCCGCCCTGCTTGTCACCAGCACGGTGGTTTTCGCGCAGTCCGGCTTGCCTAATCCGTACCGGCCCGTCAAGGGACTGGCGGATGGCGGCGGTCCGTTCATTCCCGGAGGCGAGTGGGCCAGCAGGCCGGCGGGTCCGCCTGCTTCCGTCTATATGGATGCCGACGGGGAAAGTCTGTGGGCCGTCATCCGCTGCGACGAGACCAGCCCGGCGCCGGTAGCCTCCGGCGGCCGCTTTGGCATCGACTGCCTCGGCCCGGACAACAAGATCAAGAATATCGACACCATCTTCAAGTTCGACCCCAAAGGCAAGGTCGTCAAAAGCTTCGGCCGCGGGATGTTCATTTGGCCGCACGGGCTCCATGTGGACCGCGAGGGCAACTTGTGGGTGACCGATGGGGCCAGCGCGCAGGCCGTGGACATGGCAGCCAAGGCGGGTGTGCGTGCCGGGCACCAGGCCTTCAAGTTCAGCCCCGATGGCAAACTACTCATGACGCTGGGCGAAGCGGGTGTTGCGGGGAACGATCCCTCCCACTTCACGTCGCCGAGTGCGGTGGCGGTGGCTGCGAACGGAGACATTTTCGTGGCCGATGGCCATGAAGTGAACGGCAACAACCGCGTGGTGAAGTTCACGAAAGACGGAAAGTTCATCAAGGCGTGGGGCAAGACCGGATACGCGCCGGGCGAGTTCCGCAGCATGCACGGCATCGCCATCGATTCCCGCGGCCGCGTGTTCATTGCCGACAGGGGCAACAATCGCATCCAGCTCTTCGACCAGGAGGGCAAGCACCTGTCGACGTGGACGCAGTTCGGCACACCCAGCGGGATCGCTTTCGATGACAAAGACCAGATCTATGTGGCCGACTCGGAATCCGATGGTGTCAACAATCCCGGGTGGGAGCAGGGAATTCGCATCGGCGATCTGCGAACCGGTTTCGTGACCGCCTTCATTCTGGACCCCGGCGGCGACCCCCGAACGCAAACCGGCAGCGGCGCGGAGTTTGTAGCGGTGGATAAGCACGGCAGCATTTTCGCCGGAGAGCCGCGTCCGCACGTTTTGCAGAAATATGTGAAAGTCCGGTAGCCGGCTGGTTTACCAAGCGGGCGTCAGTTCGCCGCTCCGTTGCTCTTTATGTTCCAAGATGAACTACAAGCCTTGCAATTTCCTGCGTTTGTGCAGGTTGGCGACATTGCGATGTTTAAGTCGCATTTTCTTATAGAACCCGCCTAGCAGCGCCGTTGCGAGAAATATGAAAGCTACCACAATCAGGGCCACGGGAACGTTTATCAAAGCGTCAGACATCGCTATCCCTTCGAAGGAATAAACCAGTAAGTGAGTGTGACACACCCTGGCGCGGATCGCAACAAGACGCGTGGGAGTTCAAGTCCCCCCCCTCCAATCAACATCCTGCGCGACGCCTTGCTGCCCATTCCTTACCACGCGGCCGTCAGTTCGCCGCTTCCTGTTTTCCAGTAAGGCGCCCACACCAGCGAGACCAATTTGACGTTGACGTTGGATTTCTTCAGTGCCACGTCAAAGCTCTCCAGTTGCTCGTTTTCCGAGCCCAGTTTGGCCTGCGCCGCGTCCACTTCTTCCTGAAAGCGCGCGTTGAGTTCGTTGAGCGCCTGCTGCGCGGCTTCCACCGTCTCCCCGGCTTGCGCGATGTCCTGGGTTTCCTTCGCCATCCTGCCGGCGGAACGAATTGCCGTGGAAGCTTTTGAGATCGTCGTCGCGCTGATGGCTTTCCTGCCGAGAAAGGCTCCGATCAGAGTCGCGCCAACCGATACGATGGTTCCAATCTTCTGCTGTGCCGACTCCGCCTTCTGGCGCTCCACCATCTGCTCGGCGCGGCGCAGGCGTTCCTGCAGGACGGTGAACTTGGGCGCATACTTCAGCCGCAGTGTCTCCGCCACGGCGTCGCGCTGCTCGCGGCCGGTTTGCTGGAGACGCGCGCGGAAGTCCCGCTCGTTCTCTCCCGGATTCGACGTGATACCCGCGGACGGACTCCGCTGAACCGAATACTTCTGTGTCTGGTAAAGCCACGTGCCGAAGTCTTTCTCCCAGCCCGTGTAGTTTTTCACTTTCGTGGCAGCGGAGGGAAGTTCGGCAAACTGCGCGGACTCCGGCGCTTCGGATTCCAGATCGGAAGTACCTACGTCAATGGCCTCGGCTTCGGCCCAGTCAGCGGCGACCGCGCCCTTTCCAATTGCAGTCAGGAAGCAGACATCGCGCAGTTCATCCACCTTCGCCGTCTTGTCGGCAAAGCGGATCTGCGCCGCGCCGTACAGCATCGGCGAGCACACCAGTTGAGCGCCCTCCGGTTTCGCCACGCGCACCGGCAGAAGGTGCTCGCTGATGTCCGGCGGAAGCACTGGGCGGGCTGTCGCGGCCGCCTCGGCGGTAGCCGTCTTGCGTTTCGCCGGAGCTGGCGCGGAAGGCGCCGCCTCACTCGGTTCTTCCCGCGGAGCGCCCGCCGATGCCAGCCGGATCTGATCGCGTGTCAACGGCCCGCGCAGGTAGGAAAGCGTCCAGCGCGTCTGAAACACTGCCGGCGCGTCCTCGTGGACGTTGTTCAGCACGAAGACCCGGCTGCCCAAGCTGGAGATCAAATCGTCCACGGCCTGGCGGTTGAATTTGCCGCCGGATTCGCCCGCCGCGCCGGCCAGGCCATCCAGCAGCCGGTCTTTGTCCCTTTGTGTCTGTAGCCGCCCGATGAACCACGTGCCCGCGTTAGACAGTCCCTTGTAGTCCAGGTCCACCGGATTTTGCGTGGCCAGCACCACCCCGAGCCCGAACGCGCGCGCCTGTTTCAAGAGCGTCAGCAAAGGTTGCTTCGAGGGTGGATTCGCCACCGGCGGAAAGTATCCGAAGATCTCGTCCATATAGAGGATGGCCCGCAGGCTGGTGGTACCCGGCTGCGTCCTCATCCACGAGAGCGTCTGATTCAGCAGCAGCGACACGAAGAACATGCGTTCGCTATCGCTCAGGTGCGCGATCGAAAAAATCGCCACGCGAGGCTTGCCCGCGGGCGTGTACAGCATGTTGGCGAGATCCAGCGCCTCCCCTTGGAGCCAGGCTTCGAAGCCCGGCGACGCCAATAGATTGTTGAGCGACATGGCCAACTGGAAGCGGTCCTTGGCCGGGAAGAAGGAGTCCAGATCCAGCACGCCGATCTTGGTTACCGGCGGACTCTGCACCTGCTGGATAATTCCCGCCAGGTCGAGATCCTGCCCGGCGCGCCAGGCGCGATCCAGAATCGTCGAGATCAGAATGTGCTCGCGGCTCTGCGTATCCGAAGAATCGATCCCGGCCAGCGACAACACGCTGGATGCCGTTCCCCCGACCCGCTCGCGCATGGCCTCGCGATTGTCGAGCAGAGCGGAGGGCGGAGCCCCGAAGGAGCGCAGGATCGACACCGGGCGGCCCGCCGAACTCGCCGGAGTGTAAATGGCAAACTCGGCGGCCGACTTCAAACGCGCGATGCGGTCGGGCTGCTGATCCCAATCAGCCAGTCCTTTCTTCCACAGCGCGGCTTGCTGGGCGGCGTAGTCATCCGGAGCGGCGCCCTTGGTGCGCGCCTCCTCCTCATTAATGTAGGGACGAAAATCCTCCGCGCGCAGTTGGGGGAATGTAAGAAGAAGGTTCGTCAGATCGCCCTTGGGGTCGATGACGATCGCCGGAATGCCGTCGATGGCGGCTTCCTCGATCAATCCAATGCACAGCCCGGTCTTGCCGCTGCCGGTCATGCCCACGCACACGGCGTGGGTCACCAGGTCCTTGGAATCGTAAAGCAGCGGTCCATTCGCCTTCTTCGCCGCCGTGTCGTATTGTCTTCCCAGGTAGAAGACCCCTAGCTTTTCGTAATCGCTCATGGTTCCCTATAGGTTCGCAAAGGGAATACCCGTCTTGCTAGCCTGCATCTAGCTCCGGTAGTGGGCCGGTCGTGATTCTAAGGATGGCCCCGGCATTCGCTGGATGCCACGGAGCGCTCATCGTGATCCGTTTGGCAAATAGCCGCCACACGTATGTTCGCGCGTCAGATTATGCCGTTCTTCCCGCCGTCTACCTCATCTTGCTATGATCGCCAGGTAAGTTCGTACGATTTGGGCATGTGCCCGTCGTAAATGATTCCGTTCTTTGCCTGCAAATCCCGTTTTCGCACGATCTGGCGCACTATTTCTGGAATCATCACCATGCCCACGTACTTCCCTAAGCACTCGTGAGCTCCGTATCCAAAGGTGAAGTAGTGGTACCAATTCCGGCCCGCCTTGAACGTTTCCGGCTCCTCAAAAGCCTTCGGGTCGAACATCGCCGACTGCGTGAGCGCCAGCACATTGGTCTTCGCGGGGATCGTAGTTTCCCGATTCGTTCCCTTGGCCAGTGTATACTCGCATGCCGTCTGACGAAACATATAAGGCGAGATCGGAACAAATCGCAGTGCTTCCCAAACAATTCCATCGAACTCCGCCGGATCGTCCAGCGCCACTGCATCCCGGGCCCGAGCCAGTAATTCCGGATGCTGCAGAAGATACTGAATCGTTTGCACCGTTGCTTGAGCCGTGGTTTCAATGGTTCCGATCAACAAGCCGCCTGCATTTACGCCCACGCGCTGCAAATCGAAGTCAACCTCCGCTGGGAATTTGGTCCGCATCATGCGAGTGACGATGTCGTCATGCAGTCGTCCGTCGCGTTTCTTCGTGAGCCAGCGGAACAAGGCCCACCACATCTTCCGGGTGGGGCTCAACAGGAAGTCCAAACTGGAAGTCAATTTCTTGGTGAGGATCAAGGCTGCGATGTATTTGCCCAGTTTGGCCCCAGACTCAGCATGGCTTTTCTCAATCCGTTCCCGTTCTTCTGGTTCAACGACGTCGAAGGGTTGGTTGTAAAACGTGTCGACTTGCGCCCAGTAGGACCACTCCATCAAGTCCTTCCGGTGCATGCCGATCAGCCCGAAATAGTCGCGGACGATGGTGGCGGGTACCATCCGGCAATACTCGCCCACGGCGTCGATCCGCCCGCCCGCGTTGTCCAAAATTCGCGCGGCGATCTCGCGGACCATCTCCCGGACTTGGGGCAAGTCATCCCGGTTCAACAACCCTTGCATGATCGACTTCTCGCGGTAATGCAGGGGATCGTCATCATGCATCATGAGGTAGCCGTTGGCCATCTTCGGCGCATACAGCGCCACGGTGAACACGTTGGGCATGTTCAGCATTTCGATCACATCATCATAGAGGGCAACGAGCGTGCAACGTGGAGTCACAAGCACGGGCTTGTTCGCGCGTAACTCCCGGAAGAAGCCCAAAGGATTATCCGTCATAAACTGCCGGACAAGTTTCAGCTTGGTTTCGTCAGGCTCCCGGTCATAGCGATCGAGATAAGAACTGGTTGCGCTGCCGGCTGTGGGATTCATGGATGCCTCCTACAAGCCCTTCAAGTATTCAACCAGATCCCAGCGCTCCGGATCGGTGAGCGCTGGTAAGCCATTGGGATCATTTCGCGTCCCGTACTCATGCCCAGCGTTGCTGTTGCTTGGCAGCGACGTGTCAAACTCGAAGCCCTTAGAGGAACCCAACGCATACCGGAAGCCTACTTTCTCTGGGTCTAATTCGCGTGACCCGACCAAGAATTTCCCTGGCCGGTATTTCGTGTCTTTGGAATCACTTTTTTTCGGGGGATCACCCTTTTCCGGGCCCGCTGGGAGCAGCAAGTCATACAAAGTCGGAACCGACCCGTTGTGCAGATACGGCGCCGTCGCCCAAATTCCGTTCAACGAACGCGCCTTGTAGGCCCTCAGGGAATCGAAAGGGCCCTGGGTCGTATCCGGGGTGTAGTTGCCTGTCTTAACAGAAGGTTTGATGGAATTACTGAAAAAGCTTTTTACGATATCCACCAACCAGTCCGTGGCCCGCGTAAAGAACCATTTATCAGGGTCCGGCGTTGCAACCACGTTTTCAGTGGCTAACGTGAGTGTAACCGCGACTGGAGCTTTCGTATTCAGCAGCACGGAGCCGACATCCGTCTTTAGATATTTGTTGCGCAATATTCCGCTAAAACCGGCATAGTCCAAGCTGTTATCCGCCATCGTGGTATCCGTTTTCACGGCGTCCAGCTTGTCCATGTGGGCCACGATCCGGCGGCTCTCGCTGGTGCGGTCGATTTGGGCATGACACTTGGCACAGTAGAGATCGAAGAGTTTCTCGCCTTTCGTGGCGCGAACTTTGTCAATGGGGGGGAGCCCCGCATCCACTCCGCACCTGATTTCCTGCTTTTTGTCTTTTTCCTGCTCCGGGCACTGCCATAGGGGGGATTGCAGGATGGCGATACGGTCCTCAATTTCCTCCAGGTTGTGGGCATTTACGGAAGATTCGAAACTGATATGCTTTTTCGAGAACCAACCCTGGCCTCCAATCGCGGAGGAAAGGGTCCATCCGTCTTTCTCTGCCCAGTCCAGGGTCCCGAAAACACCCATGACCTCGCCCACGTTGCGTCCCAAGGCGCCAAGTCCCGCATTTGCGCCAATTCCATTCCACTGCACATAGTCATGCTGCGGGGTGTCCCAGATAAAAGGGTAACTGACTGGCGCGTTAGGGGAGTTAAAGATTGTGTCTCGAACCTTCTCCCACTCGTATGGGCCCAATTTCTCGGCCAATTTTTCGATGAGATGATCCCGCTCGGTTGCGCTCAACACCGGCTTGAGCGTATTCAGGAGTTCGTCGGCTTCGCCGGGCTTCAGCGCGGAAGCCAGCACGATACGCAATGCTTCGGGATTCAAGACGTGTTCCAGCACGCGGTTGTAGATGCGTCCAAATGCATCCAGGCGAGCGTAGCCATAACGTATGGGAATTTCGTCGCCATCCTTGTCCCGCTTGCCTTTCACCTTGCTGGTATTGAAAAAATTGTAGGCTTCCAGCCGGGTAACGAAGGTCTTCAGGTCCTTTTCAGGTCCTTTTCCACCTCTTCTGCGTTGGAGTAGTGGCGCAACCACAGATCTTCTGCGTTGCGGTAGTGGGGTAATTTCAGCACGTTATCGACAAAGCGCTTGTGTTTGGGTGGGTCCGCGAACGCCGCCTCCAGCGCGGACTGAAGCTCGTGCATGAAAGTATCCATGTCCGCGGCCGAAGGGCCTCCGTCAATCCGGATGCCTGTGCCTTTGTAGTTCACCTGGCTCGCATGGCACGCGGCGCAGGTGAAGCCCATGTATTTCCTTCTACGATAGGTATCGGCCACCATTCCGACCGGCAACGCGTCCGGATTGCTCCGCGTCTTCTTTTGCGGGAGGTAGCGAAAGCGGTTCATATTCTCGGGAGCGCGAAACAGTTCCTTCGATTTCTCTTGCTCCAGCACAAAAAAGAAATCGTAGGGCAAAAGATCCGATCCCTGGGTAGTGTTGTAGTACCACAGGCTATCGGATGGCTCCCACCCCTGCTTGAGATAGACAACCTTCGTCAAGGAACAGTCCTTCGTCAAGGGGCAGTCGAAGGTGTCGTTCGCCACGGTGATAGCGCCACGGTCAGCGGCGTTGTCCACGACTTTAAAATAGAAAGCGTCGACCCAGGTCGTGGACCCGGAAAGGAGTAGAATCACAAGAACCAGAGCTATTCCAGTAAAGATGAGGCGCCAGTTCGTCCCGACTTTATACAGCAGATAAACTAGGAACTTCTCCATATACGCTCCTTAAGCTCCGAAAATGGTACTCAAGTAAAGCATATTTTCAGGCGTGATGAAAGCGGTGTTGGCGTTAAACAGGTTTATGGAGTCTTGCGCCAGAAAGTTACTCGCAGGGCCCCAGAAAGTTACCCGCAGTGCCAAGGTTCCGTGGCGGCGCGCCGTGCAGGATGTGCTGAACATCACGACCCTCGGCTATAGCTGGGGAGTGCTGGCGACAGTGCTCCCTTGTGCCCCGCTGTTTTTGGCCGCTGCCCCCCCACTATGGTCGCCGCTCCCTTCGCCGCTTCGCCGCTTCCTTCATTGACAACCCGGCGCGGGCGGGTTAATCTGCGAATGAGTGTGGGTGAAACTATGATCCGACCTTTTCTTTTCCTGGGTTTAGTTCTGAGTTTAGTCCTGACCGCCGCCGCGCCCATGCTGGCGCACCATTCTTTTTCGGCTGAGTACGACGAGACCAAGCCGGTTAGGGTGGTTGGCGTCATCACCAAAGTCGAGTGGCAGAATCCTCACGTTTGGTATTACGTCGACGTGAAGGGCGACGACGGCAAAGTGGTCAACTACGCGTTTTCCGGCGGCGCTCCGGGCCAGTTGATGCGCCGCGGCATCATGAAGAGCGCGCTGCAGATCGGCGCCACCATTACCGTCGATGGTTTTAAAGCCAAGGACGGGTCCACCAACGGGTTTGGCGCGAAAGTCACGTACCCTGATGGCAGAATGGTGTTCACCGCCGGCCAGGCGAACGATCCGACGAAACCCTAGTTTGTTACCGGGAGTGAAAGCAATGAGAACCTGCAGGGGAATCTTGACGGCAACTTTATGGGCGGCCTTGGCGCTGCCCGCGTTGGGCCAGTCCGGTGGCGCTTCAGGAGCCTCGGCGATCCCCCGCATGGCGGATGGGAAGCCCGATTTCACGGGCATTTTTCAGTGGCCCACGCAACTGCCGGGAGCCGAGAAGGGGAAGGGCTCGGCCACCATCTTTGACCGCAAGAATTTCGCGCCATTGAAACCCGGCGGCGAAGCGTTCTTGGAACCGCGCACCGGTGTCCCACGGCACGATGAGCCTCGCGACTTCTGCATGCCCGCCGGTTTCCCGGGCAATATGCTGACCGCGAATGCCATGCAGTTTTCGCAGAGCAAGACGCATCTGACGATGGTGCATGAATTCCAGCACATGGCTCGCCTTATTCCCTTGGACGGCCGTCCGCACCGCAAGGATCTGGAGCCCATGTTCTACGGCGATCCGGTGGGTCATTGGGAAGGCGACACGCTGGTGATTGAGACCAACAACTTCCGGCGCTGGGTGCTGGACGACTACTATTACACGAATCCTAAAGAGTTCCGCATGCACAGCGACGCGCTGGTCACCACGGAGCGCTTGCAGTGGAAAGACAAGGACACCATTTCCTACGTGCTCCAGATTGACGACCCCAAGATCTTCACCCGGCCGTGGTCGCAGGAATTTGAAGTCAAGGCCAAGCCGGAGTGGGACAAAGTGGGCCTGTTCGAATACAACTGCGAGGAAAACAACCGCTGCCCGGGCGGCAAGTGCGAAGGCAATTAACGCACGGGCTCGCTCAATCGCCGCCGCGGGAAAGGATGCGGTTGAGATTTGCCCGCTGTTGCGGATCTTCCACCGTGGACGATACGCTGACCAGTTCGGATTCTTCCATCGTGTCCTCGGCGATTTGATCGGCTTCGGTGGCCGGCCACTCTCCGGTTTCCGCGTTTCCGTCTTCCTCCTCCACGGAATCCGACGTCATCAGTCCGCTCGGTTTGATCAGCGGCATGACGAGATCGGCCGAAGGAGGGTTCTTTTCCAGGAACTCCATCCCGTTCGCGGTGATTTGCAGGCTGCTCTTGTCATCGCTGATCACCCATTTCCGCTCCTTCAGATACCACAGGACGAAGGTCATTTCCTCCAGGGTGGCCGAGACGATACTTTCCACGTGCCGCACGGACAAGCTGGGGGCAAATGGTCTCTGCCGCCGCCGGTCGTAGAGCACGGAAAGAAGCGCGGCCCGCAATCCGTTTTCCCGTCCCATCGAACTAAAGAACGGAAGACCTGTGAACTTGGGAGGCGCGTTCTCCTCGCCAATCCCTTTCAGCTTGTCGAACTGCTTGCGCAGGTCCGGCTGGGACAGAATTTCGTAGGCCAGGTTAAGGTCATCGAACTTCTCTTTGTCTCCCGTGTCGGGATTGCTGGGGTGGTACTTCTGCGCCAACCGCGTGTAGGCGAGCTGAATCGCCTCGGCGCCGGCCGTCGGCTTGACATCGAGTACTACGTAGTGGTCTTGAAAGTTTCCGGCAAGAGGGGCTGACATAAGGGTTTCCACTTTCCTATCGGCAGAAATACATGGGGTACTTAGGCCATGCTACCGAGACCATGCTGTATGATCAAAAGAACTCCGCATGATTCCCGAATCCATCCCGGAAGGCCTCACTTTTGACGATATCCTGCTGGTTCCCGCCCGCAGTGAGGTGGTGCCCGCCGACACTGACACGCGCAGTTGGATCACCCGCAAGATCGGTCTGAACATCCCGGTGGTGAGCGCCGCCATGGATACCGTTACGGAATCGCACCTGGCGATTGCGCTCGCCCAGCAGGGCGGCCTCGGTTTGATTCACCGCAACATGTCCATCGAAAAACAGGCCGAGGAAGTGGACAAAGTGAAACGGTCGGAAAGCGGCATGATCGTCGACCCTGTCACCGTCGACCCCGAACAGAAGATTGCCGACGCGCTTGACGTCATGAAGCGCTACCGCATCTCCGGCGTCCCTGTCACCAAGAACGGCAAGCTGGTGGGCATTCTCACCAATCGCGACCTGCGCTTTGAGACCCGTTACGATCTTCCGGTCGCCAGCGTGATGACCAAGGACAATCTGATCACCGTCGGCGTCGGCACCACTCTCGAAGAAGCCGAAGCCATTCTGCACACGCATCGCGTGGAAAAACTTTTGGTGGTCGACGACCACTACAACCTGAAGGGTCTCATCACCGTCAAAGACATTCAGAAAAAATTAAAGTACCCCAATGCCGCCAAGGATTCACAGGGCCGCTTGCGTGTAGGCGCCGCCTTAGGCTCCGCCGGCGACTATGTGGAGCGGGCCCAGGAACTGGTCCGCATGAAGGTGGATGTGTTGGCTATCGATTCCGCGCATGGCCATAGCGGCCGCGTGATGGAAGCGATCGCGGCCATCAAGCACGCGCTGCCCGATGTGCAGCTGATCGCCGGCAACGTGGCCACCTACGAAGGCGCGCGGGACCTGATCGCGCTGGGCGTCGACGGCATCAAAGTCGGTATCGGCCCGGGTTCCATCTGTACGACGCGCATCGTCAGCGGCGCGGGCGTTCCCCAGATCACGGCCATCGCGGAGTGCGCCAAAGCCACGGCGGGGACCGGTGTTCCGTTGATTGCCGATGGCGGCATCAAGTTTTCCGGTGACGTGACCAAGGCCATCGCGGCGGGCGCGGATTGCGTCATGATCGGCAGCCTGCTCGCCGGTACCGAAGAAAGCCCCGGCGAGACGATTCTCTATCAGGGCCGCACATTCAAGAGCTATCGCGGCATGGGTTCCATGGGCGCGATGACGCAGGGTTCCGCCGACCGTTACGCGCAGGAAGCCAGCAGCGGCGGCAAGCTGGTGCCCGAGGGCATTGAAGGCCGCGTGCCGTACAAAGGATTGCTGGCGGATCTCGTCTACCAGTTGGTGGGTGGTTTGCGCGCGGGCATGGGCTACTGCGGCTGCGCGACCATCGCCGAACTGCATGAGCGCGCCCGCTTCGTCCGCGTCAGCGCCGCCGGCCTGCGCGAAAGCCACGTCCACGACGTCATCATCACCAAGGAAGCCCCGAATTACCGGTTGGAGTAGAGCCGCCTCGCCGCGATCAGTGCTGCCGCGGACAGGACGAGGCACCATACCGCGAGGGGAATGCGGGGGCTGGTGACAATGTTGAGATACTTGGTGCGAAGATTGAGGACGTCGTCTTCCCAAAGCGGAAGGTCTCTAGCGCCGGCCTGTATTGCAATAGCGAGTAACCCTGCCGCTACGGCAATAAGAATCCACGCTGTTAGCCTGGGACGCCGGTAGCGCCCGTGCCCGAGGATGCCAAAGTCGATTCGCGTCCCGACCCCACGCGCTGCTGTTCCGGATACGATGGCAACCGGAAAGGGAACAATTATTCCAGTTCGAGGTCTTTCTTGATCCTCGCTAACAGGATCAACGGCTTGTCGCCGTTGCGTTGAATCGCATCGTTCAAATCGCGCAAGTCTTCCAAATCTTCGACCCGTTGGCGGAGGCTGTTGATCTCGCCGGCCAGTTGTTCCAGACTGAGTTTCATCCTGTGTGCTCAGCATACAACTCCTGCATACGGATTCTCACTGAAACCGTAATCCATACGTAAGAGGAACCGGCGCGTACCGCTCCGTTATCGTCGCGGTTTTGATCCGCGCACACCGAACCGCGATGAGTGAGCGAGCGGCGCCGAAGCGTACGGTGACCGCTCCTACGAAGGCTTAGAATGGGAGCTGACTCGCAACCCCACGCCATGAACCTCGCCATCCGTCATGCCCTTGCCACGCTCGCTTACCGACTGGGGAAAGTGCTGCGCGATACCCCGGCGGAGTTTGGCGACTTTGCGGCAGCCGGTTCGGGACGCACTCCCGGGCAGATTCTCGCTCACGTCGGCGATCTGATGGACTGGGCTCTGACGCAGGTGGAAGGCCGCCAGGCGTGGCAGAATTCCGAGCCTTTGCCGTGGCCCCGGGAGATCGCGCGTTTTCATCAGGCCATCGAAAAACTGGACCAGCGCCTCGCCGCGCCGGACACCAGCGCCGTGACCGCGGAGAAGCTGTTCCAGGGAGCCATCGCCGATGCGTTGACGCACACTGGCCAGATTGCTCTCCTGCGGCGCATGGCCGGGTATCCCGTGCGTCCGGAAAATTATTCGGTGGCGGAAATTACGGCGGGCCGCGTCGGAGCCGGCCAGGCCGCTCCGCGCCGGGAATTCGACTAGGGTTAATGCCCCTTGGGCTTCGCCGGATACACTCCGCGCAGACCGGCGCGGTCGATGGAACTCTTCACGGTATCGGTCGTCAAGATTTCCTCAACCAGTTTGTTCAGCGCAGCGATTCGCGACGCGTCTCCCTTGGTAATGGCAATCGCTTGTCCGGCGACAAAGAAATCGTCCGCTACGATGCGCAGGCGGTTGTCGTCGCCCGCGATATCGAACAGCCGTTGCCGGTTGGCCGCCAGCGCGTCGATCTTCCCGCCCAGTAACAGGCTCTGGACTTCGTCTCTCTCGGGCACTTTGGGCACGGGAGTTACGCTGGTGTTCTTGAGGTGCGCGCTCAGATAAACATCCTGCGTGTCGTTTTTCGCGGCGATGATCTTCACGCCCGTCTTGTCCGCGTCTTCCACTTTCTGGATGGGCGAATCGGCGCGCACCAGAAAGCTATTGGGCATCAGCAGCCAAGCCTCGGTGAAATCGACCTCCTTGGCGCGCCCCGCGTTGTAGGCCATGAAGCCAAGGTCGGCGGTGTTGTTGAGCACACGCTCGGCTACCACGCGCGCATCGGGAACCGGAATCAGCGCATAGGGCACGCCCATGCGCCGTGCCAGTTCCTTCACCATATCCGCGACCGGCCCGGTCACGGACCCGGTCTTGGCGTCCACTCGGCCCAGCGACGGGTTCGTCCCCAGAAAAGCCGCCCGCAAAGTGCCCGTGGGTGCCAGCGGATTCTGCGCCGCCAACGGCGCGACGGCCAGAATCGCGACGAGGAATGCGCTGAGTATACGTGCCATCGTGTCCATTGCACGATTATAGGGCACCTGTCCGGAGCAAGGCCCACTCATGGGAGTCCAAAATTTGATAAACTTCTTGTCCATGGAGCAACTCACACCAATGACTTCGCAAATCTCCAAGACGATCGTTAAGCGAGCGAAGCTTGCTGCGATCCTGATGCCGCTCGTGCTGGTTCCCCAGGCGCCCGCGCAGGATAATCTGCCGGCCGGTCCCGGCAAGGAACTGCTGTCGACTGTGTGCACCACATGCCACAATCTGACGCGCGTTACGGAAAAGAAGCTATCGAAGGACGAATGGGATGATATCGTCGACAAGATGGCTGCCCGCGGCGCCCGCGCTTCCGATGAGGAGTTCGATACGATCGTGAACTACCTTGTCAAGAATTTCGGCAAGCAGTAGTTTTCACCGAGCCGCTTCCTACTTTTTGCCTTTGCCCGCGGGCGTGCCTTTGGCTCCGCCCGCTATGCCCTCAATCGCGCCCTCGTCCACCCATTTGACGAGCGTGTTGATTTCGCCTTGCGTGAGACCTTCGCCTCGCGTGAGAACGGTGTAGTGCGCAGTGCCCACAACGGGAGGCATTTTCTTGGCTGAGACCAGTTCCTTGATTTTGGCCGCCCAGGGCCGCGTGGCTTGATAGGTGAGTAACGAGATCGGCGCAACCTGCCCGGGGCTGTGGCAACTCTGGCAATGCTTGGCAAGAATCGGCTGTACATCCTTGGTAAAGGTGACGGGCGCGGGCGCGGCGATGAGAACCCCGCCCGCCAGTAAAAGGCCGGCACTGATATAGCGCAGCATGATCCGCTTTTATTCTAACGCGGCATCTCAATGGTGAAAATGGAGACTTCGAAATGGGGAGTCAAGTTTGTACCGCATCGGTGCGTTCCGGGTGACGCTCTTCCTGCTTGACGATCTTGCCGTCTTCCAGCGTGATTACGCGATCGGCCTGGTAGCCGAAGGCCAGGTTGTGAGTCGTGATCAGAATCGCAAGGCCCTGATCGGCGGCAAGATGCTTGAACAACTTGATGATCGACTCACCCGTGGTCTTGTCCAGGTTCCCCGTGGGCTCATCGGCGACCAGGATCTGTGGTTCCATGATCAGCGCCCTCGCGATGGCAACCCTTTGCATTTGGCCTCCGGAAAGCTCCCGGGGCAGATGGTCCGCACGATTACCCAGGCCGACCATCTCCAGAATCTCGCGCGTTTTCTTCCGGTCCGCGCGGCGGCCGAGAAACATCAGGGGAAGCTCCACGTTTTCCGTCACCGTCAGTGTCGGCAGCAGCGAGAATTGCTGAAAGACGAATCCTAGAACACCGCGCCGCACCTCCACCAGTTCGTCTTCGGATAGCCCAGCCACCGAACGCCCCGCCACCATCAGCGTCCCTTCCGTCGGCGCATCCAGACAGGAAAGCACGTTGACCAGCGTCGTCTTGCCGGAACCCGATGGCCCCAGGATCGCAACGATCTCACCTCTACGGATGCTGATATCCACGCCGTCCAGCGCCTTGACGGTCTCGCTGCCACGCTGATAATAGCGCTTGAGGCCGTGTGCTTCAATGATCGGATCCGGCAGGTTGGGTCCGGTCAACTCCGGTCCCGCCATGTCTGGTTCTTGCACCTTCAGGCCGCCTTGCCGATGGCTTCCACCGGGCGCATGGAAGCCGCGCGCCAGGCCGGATACATGCCGGCAAAAAAGCCCAGGACGACAGCGCCCAAGGCGGCGTATCCGAGGATGGCCGGCGTGATTCGCACCACCGGGCCGGAGACTCCCAAGTCGGCCAAAGACCGGATGGCCCACTCCACCACACCCGTGCCGGCCACCGCCAGCACGGAACCCAGCAGCGCGCCCGCCAGGCACACCATCAGCGTCTCCAGCCAGATGAGTTGGAACACGCTGCCGCGCCGCGCTCCCAGCGCTTTCATGATGCCGATCTCTGCGGTACGCTCGTACACGCTCATCAGCACCGTGTTGATGACGCCGATGAGCGCCACAATGATCGCAATGGCGGCAACCGCGGCGATCATGGCCTGGGCCGTCGCCACCAGACTGACCAGTGTATTCTTGACTTGCTGGAGCCCCACCACCTGGACCTCCGGCAGTTTGAGCCAGCGCGTCTCGAACTCGCGCATTTTGAATGCGCTGAATTGTTTGAGCTTGATACCCAGGATCGTCAACTGCCCGGGACGGTTGAAGTATTCCTGCGCCACGTCGATGGGAAGGAAGATGGTGCCGTCGTCCTGCGTACCGGTGCGCTCCAGAATGCCAACCACCTTGAACTGGTGCAGGGCGAGATCGGGCGAGCCGGCCGGCGTGATCGAGGCGTAGAAGACGTCGCCGATCTTGCGCTGCTCATACTCGGCGGCCTCATAGCCGATCACCACTTCATCCCGGCTGTGGGGAGTAAACCACCGCCCGCCGTCGTATCCGGGGCCCTTCTTGAAAGCCAGCCACGGCTTCATGGTGAGGTAGCTGGGTACTTCGATGCCGCTCACCACCGAGAAACTTTCGGCCGAGCCTTCGTCGCGAATGCTGCTGCCCTGTTTCTGTGCGATGCCTACGAAAATCGGCGTGATGCTTTCGATGTCGGCGTCGTCCTTCACCTTCTGATAGGTTTCTCCCGGCAAATACAGCAGGCCGGTGCCTCCTTTGAGCATCATGGTGGCGGCCTCGTAGGGACAGCCCTTGGCCATGATCATGACCTGGAAGCCCAGCATGTCGATGCTACGGTCGATAGAACTCCGGTAGCCCAGCATGAATCCGCCGAGCGACACGGCCACCATCACCGCCAGCGCGACGCCGGCGACCGTCAGCGTCGTGCGCACCGGCCGGCGGCGCAGGTTTTTCACCGCCAAGGTCAGATACTGCGGAAGGACCCAGGGATGCATTGCCGTGTCTTTTCCCATATCCGGTCTCCTTTTATCAATCGAATTCCACGGCGCTGGCGACAAACTGGTAGCCGTCGCCGAAGGGCACGACTTGGCCTTCGACGCGCGCGATTCGCCCGTTTCTGCGGGGTGCGTTCATGGTGATCTCCTGCAAATCGACGCGCAGCATTTTCTTTCCCGAGCGGAAGAAGAAGTAGCAGCCCATGGAGGTGCACTGATCCCGGACCTCACCTTCCACGCGAAGCATCTTGCGCTGGAACTGCTGGGGATTGTCGACCAGGTCGGTGGCCTCGATTTTCGCCGCTCCCGTGAAGCGCCCGTATTCGCTCGGCAGGCGCAGCGTGCGCCACAACAGCATCCCGCCCACAACCAGGATTAACGCACCAAAGATCAGGATGGTTCTCATGGCTTATTCCTTCGCGGCGCTCGCCTTGCCCGCAGCTTGTTTGGCTCTTTCATAAAACGGCTCGAATTTCCTTCCGTAGACGAACAGATCCAGCAGGACCAGATTCTTGCGGATTCCTCGCAAGGAGGCAACGTAATCCGGCTGTCCGCCGGCCTCGAGTTTGGGTGGGCGGACCGCTGCCACGCGATCGGCCTTGGAAGAGGGATCCACCGCGGCGAAGTAATCGTGCTTGTAAAAATCGCCTAGCGTCAGACCGGTGAACTGGCCGCGGAATTCCTTGCCGCGAAGCTCGCGCGCGGCCGGACTCTCCAGGCGCTGAAAGAAGAAGTTCCGGATCTCGCCCGTCTTGGGATCGAGCGAAAGGAATACCTGGATCACCCCGCCCTTGCCGCGCACGTTGACGCCGTGAACGATCCCGGTCTTTTCCTGGCCTTTGAAGACGCTGTAAACCGTATAGGGAGTCTCATAGGTCTCATAGATTGCGTCCAGATCGCTGCCCAGGCGGTCCTGCAGTGCCTTGAAAAGCTCGGCGCCATTCTTGAGCTTCGGAAACTCGGAGAGTTCTTCTTTGAATGTCGTCATCTCCGGATACAAATACTTCAGGTCGGCGGCCGGGTTGCTGAGAGTGCAGCCGATGGCGGCCAGCGCCCGCTCGGGCGCCCCCAGCGTAACCAAAATCAGAAGTACGCACAGTTTGTTCATGACGGTCACCAATAATAGTAATACTGAAGCGCTACGATCAGGCCCGGCCGGATGCCCGCTCGTTCCGTGGGCCGTTCGATATTCAACTTGATCCAATGCAAATTGGAATTGCCGACATCGTTGCGGAAATACCAGGAAACCTCGCCGATGAGCGACGCGTCGGTTCCCACCGCGTCCCGCCAGAACCGCCGGTACTGCGCCGCGACTCCCCAATGGCGCGAAGAGCGGAGATATTCCGCTTGATGAAGTTGCAGAGAGACGGCATTGCGGGCATCACTGCCGCCGCTGACTTCGGAGGTGAGCGTGAGCGAACCGCGCGGCACCGCGCGCCGGTAGCGTCCGTCGAATCCGGCTCTCTTGGTTTCCACGCGCAAGAGGCTGTTGCCAGCCTCGCTCATACCGTTATCATTGCGCGCCATGCCGCCGGACACAAGCCTCTCGCCGCCGAGAAGGGAAAATCCACCTTCCAATCCGTGTTCGTAGCTGTACTGGTTCGACAAGCTCAGGCGCAGCGCGGCCAGCCCCTTCTGGCCTTTGAACTTGAGATCGTAGCCCGAGCCGACCACGTAGTACGCGTCGTAGTTGAAGTGCCGGTTGAGCCTCCCCCAGAACCCGGCGTACCAGTCGCGCTCGAAGCCAAAGTTCTGCTCGTTGGAAAGTTGCAGCACGGTGCCGTGGGTGTCCGTCTGGAGGTTGATTCCGAAGGGAACATAGAACCGGCCCGCGCGAATATTGAAGCGGCCCACATGTTGGCCTCGCCCGGCCTGACCCAACACCGGATTCAAGGCGTTGTACAAGTCCAGGTAAAAATTGTGATACTCAAAAAACCAATCTGGACGGTTCTGCCCCTCCAACTCATTCCACACCGGGAGGAACCCGTCGCGGCGCACCATCCGTCCCTGAAAGTTGAAACTCGCCAGCGTCGCGGTGGCGCTGGAGAACTTCTTCTGCACCTCAAAACCAACCGACTGGCGGCTGGCGCCGTCGCTGGCGCCCTGGTTTCGGGAGCCGGCACTGAATTGCGACATGAGTTCCTTACGGAAGGCGAAGTTTTCCCCGAAAAATGTCTGCCACGAGGAGCGCGGCGGAGTCTCCGGAGCGGGCGGCGGCGCGGAGAGATCCGCAAAAGGATCCGTTTCGCGGTTGCCGCCCTCTTGCGCTTGATCGGAATCCGCCCGCAGCGAGACGGTGGAAGCCAGCGCAACCCACAGAGCCAGCCAGACCAGCGGAATCGCCTTCCCTCTTTTCACTCTGCAATCAGCATCGCTCTATTTTGCTGTTTTCGCCATTTCCATGTGGTCGGCGGCGAGCCGGCGCGCCTCCTTGGCGGCATCCGCGAATTTCCGCGCGAACAGCTCGCAATGGGCGGCCGTCCGGCCGCTCAGCGGGTGTTTCTGCTCGTGGCCGGGGGGATTGCCCCTATATTCGGCCGCCTCCTCCAGGTGCTCCTTGGATTCGACTTCCAGTTGCTCGGCCTTCGCTTCATAGTGCTTGGCGATCCGTTCGTGGTCCGCGCGCGTGCTGGCCGAAGTGATCAATTTCTTCAATTCGTCTTTGGGCAGTACTTGTCCGGAAGCCAGACCCGCGGTAAACAGCGCGCCCACCGCGAGCAACGCTAACGTGTGTAATATCCCTCTCATGATGGTCTCCTTGTAATTCGGTTAGACGAAGCAATTTCCATTCGGTGAGGCGAAGAACTTCACGCTACGTGGTCGCCAGAGGCATCGGACGGGGATGACGCTATCCCTAGAGCACGCGGCTTGCCATTCGAAGAGCCCAATGGGCGCAAAGGGTTATCGGGATGATGAACAACAAGCCTGGGTGTCTTGCCCCAGAGAGGCGAGCCTAGTCTCTGGAATCCCTAATCCCAGCTCCCAATGGCCCACCATCCCGGATGGCAGGCCAAGATACCTAATAATTTCAACCCATTTCAGAAAGCGTACTAAGGTGTTTACCTTAAATTATTCGCCACAGTTACGGATAGTACGCATGCTACCAACGGAGTAAAGCATATGCTCTAACCTGCCGAACCAAAGGCTATATGGCGAAACAAATTAGCCGCGGCGGCAGAGTGGTTTCCTTTCTGGTCCCCATTCTCATCATGCTTGGAATACTTGCGATTCCGAGTTACGGGGGAACGTTTCAACTCGGAGTCCTGGTTCGAGTGGGCCTCTCCAGTCCTGGGGTGAATAACTGGGAACTGGGAGCCGGAGCTACCTCTGGTGCGCCGTCCGTTACCGGCGACGTCGTGCCGTACTGGCAGAATAACCAGGATCGGCGCGTGGAAATCGAATACCAACGAGGAACCAACACGCTGCAAGTCCGCCTGTATCAGGACGCGACCAACAGCGGTACACCCAACAGTATCAATTTCAATCCGGCGGGAGGCAGTTTGGTGGCCGCCGGGGCCACCTGGACGATTCCCGCGGCGTCGTTTTTCGTAACTGCCACCAGCGGGCCTATTACGCCCTCTTCCATTTCTCTTTCCAATATCGCTTTGACCGGCCTCTCGGGAGCGTTGAACATTTTGCAACCGGTGCAGCAAACTACCCTCTCCGCTTCCAGGCTCTCCGGTGGCGCCACGGCTACGGTTGCGGAATCTCAAGACATTGTATTCCAGGGGGACGCCACCGGGAGTTGGCGCCTGACAGGAATTCTGAGGCTTACTGGAATTGCCGGTGTCGCGGGCGTGTCCGGCAACAACCTGGCTTTTGGATTCGCCGGATCCGCGACCGGCGCGGATGTTCCCGAGGCTTCCACGCTTTCGCTCATCGGCCTGGGTATGGTTGTGGTTGGCCTGTGCCATCGCCGGTGGCAAGCGAAAAAGTAGCGCGGATTTGCCGGAGCTGACGCAATGATTCTTGGGTACGGACAACACCAGAAGTTCAATTACGAACGTTGGTTGTCTACCAGCTTGCTGGATGACGGCCGGTGGTTGCTGAGGGCATATTGGAAGCGAATCGCGCTTTTCACTCTGCTTGGGCTTGCCGCCGCCGTGGCCTACACCCGCTGGAATCCTCCAGAATTCGTTTCGCGCGCGACGATCCGTTTCATCCCGCCCCAAGTCTCGGAGAACTACGTTTCCACCAACGTCGCCATGCAAGTGGAGCAGCGGATTTTCGCGGTCAGCCAGCTGGCCCATAGCCGCTTGACCGCCACGCAAATGATTGAGGCGTTCAATCTGTATCCGCAGCGCCGCAAACTCTATCCAGTGGCGGATCTGGTGCCTGAATTCCAAAAGCGCCTGCGATTTTATTCCGAGTTGCCGCAGGGGACCGAAAAAGCCGTTCCCTCCATTCTGGTTTCCTTCAGCGACGCGGATGCGTCCAAAGCGCAACGCGTGGTGCAAAGAATCGTTGAACTCGTGTACGAGGAAAACCGCCGCTACCGCAGCGATCAGTCGATTGGAACCACCGATTTCCTCGACCAGGAGCTCAAGACCGTCAGTGAGCAGATCCAGGAACTGGAAGACCGGCTGGCCAAGCTGCCGACGCCGGGCGGCGAGGATAAGGAGTATCGCAATATTCTCAAGGTCGAGAATCTGCACTCGCTCGAACGCCGGGTCACCGAGATTGAGCACGACAATAGCTACGTGCTGAACGAACGGAATCAGCGCAAGAACGCGGTGGCCGAGTTGGAAGGCCAGTTGGCCCGCCGCGCGGATAAGGGAGTGACGCGCGCGCCCGCGCTAACCAGCCAGACGGAACGCCTGCGGGCATCCCTGGCCTCCGCGGAACAGGTTTACGAAAACCTGCGCCGCCGCTACAAGCCCAATAATTTCGACGTTGTGTCCGCGCAGGAAACCGTGAGCCGGATACAGGCCCAGTTGGCCGCGCAGACCCGGGAGGACGCCCAAGTCGAGCACGAACGTGAATTAAACGCCATACGGGAACCGCTCAGCCGGGTTCGCGCGGAATTGGCCGGCTACGAAGAGACCCTGCAGGAACACCTGAAAGAACAAGCTCGTCTGAATACGGAAATCGCGCGTTTGCGCCGGCAGTTCGCAGTCGGCCCGAGCGTGGAGAATGAACGTTTGCGCGCCATGCGGGAATACGAAGCGGCCAAGGCCCAATACGGCGAGCTCACGCGCCGTCAGCGGCAGTCGCACATGGCCTCCAATATGGAGCGCCACGGTCACGGCGAGACGGTGGAATTGGTGGACCCCCCCACGCTTCCTCTGCACGTCGAGTTGCCGACCGCCGCCATGGTGCGGAGCGGAGGCTCGGTGCTGGGAGCATGCCTGGGCTACCTGTTGAGCCTTTTCAGTTTCCTCGTGGCCCCCAGGGTGCGGACGCCCAGCCATATTCAACTCCTGGGCGATTACCCGGTGCTCGTCAGTTTACCCGGCGGCACCCCTTTGTTCAGCACCGCGGCACGCGGTTTGAACTCGCTCTCCAAGACGGCCCTGCTGGTGATGGCGGCCGCCATCATCGCGTCGGCGGGATGCAGCGGAGTGGGCGGAACGCGGTCCGAAATTTCCGCCGGCGATGCAGCGCTGAAGGCTGGAAATCTTCGCGCCGCCGAGATCCGCTATCGCAAAGCGATCCAAATTGACGCTCGTGATGGGGACGCCTATGCCGGACTGGCGCGGGTATACCTGGCCACGGGCGAGCCGATGCGAGCCTACGATCAGCTCATCCGCGCCGGAGAACTCTTGCCTGGCCGCGTGGACATTGCCGAGCATGTCGCCGACCTCACTTATCAGATTTACTTTGCCGATCCAGGACGGCCCGTCGCCATGCTGCGCGAATTGGAAGTGCACGCCAACCAGTTGATGAAAAGCTGGCCTGGCCGGCCATCCGGTTTTCGCCTGGCTGGACAAGTGCTCGTCGAACGCCATCGCCGGCCGGAAGCCATCAGCCTGATGGAGGATGCGCTCAGGCGGCTTGAAGATGGTGGTCTGCGGACCCAGCTCGCCGCAATTTATTTTCAGGATGGGCAGCGCGCAAAAGCGGAAGAACACCTGCGGCGCACCATCCACGTAAGCCCAAACTACACTCCCGCTTACGATCTGCTCTATCTCCACTTAATGGAGCGCGGCGAGGCGGTCGACGCGCGGAAACTCATCGAAGACAAGGTTCATCACAACCACAATCTGGAAAGCACGCTGCAACTGGCGGCTCACGATGACGCCGCGGGGGCGCGGGAACATGCCGCCGAGCTGCTGGACAAGGCCGGGCGGGACTTCGCCCGCCACCCGGAGACGTTGGCGAGAATTGGCGATTTCTGGTTGAACCGCGGAGATTTCGCACGCGCCCGCCACTCTTATCAGGAAGGTCTTGACCACAGCAGAGGAACTCGCGGTCTGTACGCCGGACGCCTGGCGGAAATTCTTCTGGCGGAGAAAAATCCGGCCGGCGCCAAAGCGCTGGTCAACCGGGAACTCTCCGCGCACCCCGCGGATCTGTCCCTGCGGGCCTATCGCGCGGCGTTCGGGCTCGACAGCCCGTCGGATTCCGAACAGCGCAAGATCCGGGCGGAACTGGAGGCCGTACTGGTCAAGATGCCCAACAGCCCGTTTGTGCGGCTGCACCTGGGGCGTGCCTATCTTCTCAACGGAGATACGCTGCGGGCGGGCGAACTGTTTCGCGGCGCCATCACGCTGGACCCCAACTATGCTCCCGGCTGGCTGGCGCTGGCCGATGTGGAACTCCGCGCCGGCAATTCAGAGCAGGCCCAGGAGCGCCTGAAACTGCTTCTGCGCAGGGCGCCGAACTACACGCCCGCGCGATTGTTGGAAGCCCAGGCGAACCTGGCGCAGAATAAGCCCGGCGAAGCCAAGCAGGCCCTGTCGGCCCTGCTGGCGGCCGATCCGGAAAACGTCGAAGTAATGTTGCTGCTGGCCCGCGCGGAAATCAGTTTAGGCCGGCGCGAGGCCGCCGCCCGCCTTCTGGAACGGTCCGCCGCGCTGCGTCCTCTGGACGCCAGGCCGATCCTGTTGCGCGCGCGCCTCGAAGTGGATAGCGGCCGGGCGGCCAACGCGCTTGCACACTTGCGGGCCGCGCAACGGAGTCTGGGCGATACGGTGGAAGTCTCCTCCATGCTGGCATCCGTGGCTCTGGTGGCGGGAGAACCCAACGTGGCGACTACGGAATTTGAACGGCTCATGAAGCGGGACGGCAACAATCTGCAATACCGGTTGGGCTACGCTTCCGGTCTCGCGCTCGCCGGCAAGGCGGAGCAGGCCCGCCAACAGTTTGAATATGTGCAGAAGAAAGCCGGCGGCGATGCTCAGCCGTGGCTGCTCTTTGGCGCGATGATGTCCTCGGCGGGCAATACCGCTGCCGCGCGCGCCGCCTACGAAGAAGTGTTGAAGCGCGATGCCAAGAATCCATACGCGCTCAACAATCTGGCATTCCTTCTGGCCCGCGGCGGACAGGAATTGGATCGCGCGTTGTCCATGGCTGAGTCGGCACGGCACATTCTGCCGCGCAGCCGGGAAATCAACGACACGCTGGCCTATGTTTACGTCCGCAAAGGGATGACACGCAACGCGGCGGCGACACTGGAACAGTTGGCGGCCAATCTCCCCGCCAGCCAGCAGAAGCACATGAGAGCCTTGCTTGAGAAAATTCAACGCGGCGACCTGCGGGCCGTCCGCGCGGAAATGGAGCGCGAAGATGCCTGGAATTAGCGACGAACAACTCGCCGGCGCGGACGTGATGGGCGCCCTGACACAGCTCGCCGAGAATCTCGCCGGGGCGCGCCCGCCGGCCAAGCCCGCCGAACCCACCGGCCCGGCTGCCCTCCGCGTGCCGGACTTCGCGTCCATTGCCGAGTGCGTGCCGCCCACCGGCGCCGGACACTTCTCCCTGCTGGACCCGTCTTGCTCCAACGAATACAGCGAGCAGTTCCGGCTTCTGCGGACCCAACTGATGTTGCACCGCGCCCGTTTCGAGCGGGACCAGGATTTCCGCACCGTCTGCGTCATGAGCACCCAGAAAGGCGAAGGCAAGAGTTTCACCGCGTCCAACCTGGCAGCGGTCCTGGCCGTTGCCGGAGGCCAGAAAGTCCTGCTGCTCGATTCCGATACCGGCAGCGCTCCCCTTCCGATTGGAGTGCCGCTTTCCGAGGGCGCCGGCCTGCCCTACGCGCTTTCCAACCCCGAGGATTGGCCGCGGACCGCCTATCGCGTGCAGGGCACGCCGCTGTACGTCCTGCCGCGCGCGGCCAGAAACCGGGCGCGTACTTTGGACCTGGAGCCGTTGCCGCGTTTACTGGGAGTCCTGCGCCAGCAGTTCGACTGGATCATCGTGGATGGCGCGGCTTTTGCCAGTTGCCCCGATGCGGGATGGCTCACCGCGGCGGCCGATGGAACGCTGCTGGTGGTCCGGCAAAACGCTGCCGGTTTCGGCGCCGTCCAAGAGTCCCTTATGAGCGTCCCGCCGGAGCGCCTGGTGGGCGTGGTCTTCAATCAAAGCAAGAGCCAACCGAAGGTACGGGTACGCCTGCGCATGAAGATCGGTTAGCCCACTCCCCCGCATCAAAGCGCGGTAGAAATTTCATTTGTTCCTCCTCCTGAGGAAGACAAAACGAGCGCACTTACAATGGGCCAATCTGTAACCTATTGAAAATACTGATATCCCTGTTTTGAAGAGTTACCCTTAGTTCCGGCAAGATTCCAGAACATCGGCGCACGTTGCAACATTGTGGCAGGGACTGCACGCTCAGAGCCACCCCGCGTGCGACGGCGTGTGAGACAGCCGCGTGAGACAGCGCGTGAGACAACTGCCGCCGCAACGATTGACGCAGGGGGAATCGGGAGCGGCTCTTGATCAGAAACGGGGGCAGGCTGCCCAAATCCCGACAAATTATTTCTGGCGGAGAGGGGGGGATTCGAACCCCCGGTAGCGCTTTAAGGCACTACGACGGTTTAGCAAACCGCTGCTTTCGACCACTCAGCCACCTCTCCGCGAGGCGGCTCCGCGCGTGCGGAGCGGGCACTTCTCGGATATTAGCATAAAACCCCTCCCTGGGCGCTTAAAACTCGCGCAAAGGCCTCCGGAGGGCATTCTTGGAA
>CAMAVI010000035.1 GCA_945861625.1 Candidatus Sulfopaludibacter sp. SbA3 | reverse complement strand
TACGCGGCACACCCCGACCGCTTCGTCCGCCGGCCCCCAACCCCGCTGCCACTTCCCAAGGAGGTCTGGATCAACAAACCCCTCAACTCAGACGAAAATACTCACTAATCTCCGTTCCGGAGTGTCTCAAAGTCGTTGACACGCGCCGCGGAACGGCGAAGTAGCGCCGAGGACCCTGGACGCGCAATACCCAACCATTTCGTAAAGGGGGAGCGATGTCAAAATGGGCCTTGGTAGGCGTGACTGGTATGCCCGGGCGGGTGAAAAGACATCTTTGTAGTCCGCCCGAAATAGACAGCTACAGACTTCGGACATATCTGAGAGTGCTATTGCGAGTCAGCTTTTGTGTGCTTTTGTGTGCGGACTGTGTGCGGAATCAGCCAAACAGCCCCAAACGGGTCGAATGGAGGCAAGCATCGCTTTGAACGCATCTCCCATCATATCAATATTTTACAGACCAGAATGGAGCCCAGCCAAACTACCGCAAACTAGGTTTTTCTGATTCAGGTTCTAGTTCTCGCAAGGGAGTGGAGGTTCAAGTCCTCTCATCCGCACCAAATAACATCTATAACTTGCAATCATAGCGCGGCCCTCCGAGGCCGCTTTCATGAGTTACGTGATCCCCGCCAAATTCTTCGCCAGCTCCACGCATCGCATGGAATCGTGCTCGCGAACCATCGCGAGTTTCTCGGCTTCAATCGAGCCTTCGGCGTGAATCGCCAGCACGGCCTGGTAGCCGGCGAAATCGGTGGCAGTGAGCTCCTTCACTAAGTTGATGGCCTTGAGCCGGTCTTCCACGGCAACGCCCTTGCGGCCGCCCAAGTAGCGACGGACGAACGCGCCGGTCTCCGGACTGTTCAGATCGTCTTCGCTCGGCCCGGTGGCGATGAGTCCACCGGTGATGTCCTGCACATAAGCGAGCATCTGGTGATACTGCGTGGCGAAGTGGAGCTTCGCCGTATTCACGATCAGTGGCTTGGGAATCGCGATGCCCAAAGCTCCCCTGGCACAGTCGAGCGCGGACAGCCGGATCAGCGCGCGCAGCGTTTCCGCATAGCCGACCAGCTTCGATAGCTTTTCCTGTATGTGCTTCACGCGTTCGAGCCCATTGTAGTGAGCCATCAGCAGCGCCGCGCCCACCAGTCCATCTACCAACGGCAACTTGTAGGAAATCGCCGTAAAGCGGTGGAATTCGACGAAGGTCTTGGCTAGCTCGCCCGCGAACTCCCACTCGCCTTTCAAAAACACGCGGTTGTGTGGAACCAGTACGTCATCGAACACCGTCAGGGTCTCCATCATGCGGTGCCGCGAGGCGATCGGCGCGTCGAAGTGGCTGTCGTCGTGATGAGCGCCGTATGCACTGGTGATCAGCTTCAGGCCCTTGGTGTTCACCGGAATCGCGAACGAAACGGCGTACTGTGATTCATCGGCCTTCATCGCGCGCGTGGGCAGCACAATCATCTCGTTCGCGTTGACCGAAACTGACGTGTGCACCTTCGCGCCGCGCACGATGATGCCTTCCGGCGTTTCCCCGACAATGCGCAGGTAGTAATCCGGATGCTCCTGCTCCAGCGGCGACTTGCCGCGGTCACCCTTCACATCGGTCTGCGCAACGGACATCGCCAGGTCGTTGTCCTTCACATGTTGGTGGAACTTCTGGACACGCTCCAGATATTGCGTACCCTTCTTCTGATCCGTCTCGTGTGCCACCAGATGCAGCGCAAACAGCGCGTCCGTGCCGATTTCCTTGACCAAGACCACGAGAGTCCCACCCAGCGCGGTGGCGCCTTCGATCAGCCGGCTGCGTTGCAGCAGATCTTCGCTCGTCCGCGGCAACTGGAAATAGCGGCTGTAGGACTTCCCTGCCTCCTCGACCACCGCCAACGACCGCCACTTTTCATCATGCGGCATGTCGTAGTCAATCGCGGCGTGATCGATGGCCAATCGAATCTCCGGATGCGTAGTCACATCCGGAACACGCTTGCCTTTGAAGTACACCTCGCGGTCGTCACGCAGACTCTCGATGTATTCTCTCCTGGATCGCATGCCTCTCCTTTTATGCCGCTGACATTCCGCCATCGACGCCGATGACTTGTCCCGTGATGTAGTCTGATGCCGGAGCCGCCAGGAATACGATGGCGCCTTTCAGCTCCCCCGCCTCGCCGAGCCGCCCCAGCGGCGTAATCGCCTTGATCTTTTTGTCCGCGCGCTCGACAACGCTTGCGCTCAACCGCGTCGGGAAGAAACCCGGAGCCAGCGCGTTCACGCGGACGCCGTCCCCGGCGTAATGCACGGCGAGTTCCCGCGTGAGCGCGATCAGCGCGCCCTTGCTCGCCGTGTAGCTCGACGCTTCCAAAATATCCTTTGGAATACCCTTCACGCCCATGATGGACGCGATGTTGATGATCTTTCCGTAACCCTGCTTCTTCATCGCCGGCAGCACCGCTCGCGTCATCAGATGCGTCCCGATAACATTGGTCTCCAGCACCTTGCGCCATGCATCCACCGTCATCTCTTCATACGGCGCACTCCAACTGATCCCGGCATTGTTCACCAGAATGTCGATGCGCCCGTAGCGCTCCAGCGCCGCCGCCGCCAGTTTCTGTGTCTGCTCCTCCACGGCGATGTCACAAGGAAACGGAAAACTGTCGAATCCCCGGCTCTTGAATTCGCGAGCCGTTGGCTCCAGCCACTGCTCACGCCGCGCCGCCAGTACGACCTTCGCGCCCGCCTCCGCCAAGCCTTCCGCCGCTTCCTTCCCCAAGCCCCGCGACGCGCCCGTGATAATCGCCACGCGCCCTTCCAGGGAAAATAGCTCGTTGATCGTTTTCATGGGATGGTCTTCAGGGATCTCTTCGTAGGATACCCGAATGGCCGATTCCCTCTCAGCAGAAAGTCGGATACAATGACCTGGACCATCGGTTACAAAAGGAGAAGTGTCATGGAACAAATGATCGCCAAGCTCGTGGACGCCTTCACGGAAGGCAAACTCAACCGCCGCCAATTGATTCAGAATCTCGCCATCGCGGCCTCCGCCGGTGCGGCCGCCTCGTCGGTTCCGGCGATTGGCGCTGAAGCCAGTTTGAAAGTGGTCGGCATCAGCCACCTTTCCTATTCAGTGAAGGATTACAAGCGTACCCGCGACTTTTATTCGAACTTGCTCGGCCTCAAGGTGTCTAACGACGACGGCAAGTCGCGCTGCAATCTCGCCATCGGCAACATCAATTTGATTGCGCGGAATGGCAAGGAGTCTATGTCCTATGTCGATCACGTTTCTTACTACATCGACAACTGGAACAAGGCGGCGATTGAAGCCAATCTGAAGGCGCGCGGACTCGACCCCAAGCCGGAAGGCGCGGACGGCATCCAATTCAAGGATCCCGACGGTACGCACGTGCAGTTGCAGGCCAAGAAGTAGCCTCCGCACAATCGTATCCAGGGCGGGCGCGTCGCGCTCGCCCTTTTTCTCTATCATTCGCCACTCCCACCTAGTAGACTGAAGAAATGTCTTTCGCCGCCGGCGCGTCTACGCCAGCTCAATTCGAGGCCGCCGCTTACCGGAAAATCACGTGGCGGCTGATGCCGTTCTTGTTGATCTGTTACATCCTGGCGTATTTGGACCGCGTCAACGTCGGGTTCGCCAAGCTCCAGATGCAGGACGACCTGGGGATGACCGAAGCGGTCTACGGGCTGGGAGCCGGTATTTTTTTCATCGGCTATTTCCTGTTTGAAGTTCCCGCCAACATGGTCCTCCAGCGGGTCGGCGCGCGCCGGTGGATTGGTCCCATCATGATGGTCTGGGGAGTGCTCTCCGCCGCCACCATGTTCGTGACCGGAACCACCAGCTTCTACATCCTCCGCTTTCTGCTGGGTATCGTCGAATCCGGATTCTTCCCCGGCGTGATCTTGTATCTCACCTTCTGGTTCACGGACAAGTACCGTTCCAAGATGGTGGCCGCCTTCATGATGGGAATTCCGCTTTCCGGAGCGCTGGCCGGCCCCATCTCCGGCTGGATTCTCGCGCGCATGACCGGAGTAGGCGGCTTGCGTGCATGGCAATGGTTATTTCTGATGGAAGGCCTTCCTTCGATCCTGGCGGGTCTGCTCACACTATATTTTTTGACCGATAAGCCGGAACAAGCCCACTGGTTGAGCGACACCGAAAAGCGGATTGTCCTCGACGGTCTGCATCAGGACGAATTGAAAAAGAAACAGTCCGGCCCGGGGCACCACAGCCTGGCCGACGCGTTTCGCAGTGCCGACGTTTGGATCCTGAGTTTTATCTATTTCGGCTACGTGATGGGAAACTACGCATTGGGCTTTTGGCTTCCCCAGGTGATTAAAGAGACGCTCACCGCCAACCCGCTGTATATCGGCTGGCTGTCCGTGATCCCTTGGGGAATGGCGGCAATATCCATGGTGATCGCCGGCCATCATTCCGACGTTACCGGGGAGCGGCGCTGGCATCTCACAATTGCCGGATTCGTGGGAGTGGTGTCTTTCGCCTTGAGTTCAATTCACGGCATCCCTGGCGCGGCGGGACTCGCCGCTCTGACCCTCGCCGCGATGGGAACAGAATGCGCGTTGGCTCTGTTCTGGGCTCTGCCGACCGGGATTCTTTCGGGGGCCGCGGCCGCGGCCGGCATCGCATGGATTAATTCGATCGGGAATCTATCCGGCTACGTCAGTCCGTATATGATCGGTGCAATCCGCGATTCCACGCACAGCATGACCTTGGCTCTATTGGCTTTGTCGGCCTGCCAGCTCACCGCCTGCGGTTTGACTCTCTATGTGACGCGCCAACGTAATCCCAAGAAATTATGAAACTCAAATCGTATGCCGTTCTCGCGGTATTCACGCTCTGCGCGGGAATCCAAGCCGCGCCGCCACCGCCGCCATCCGTACGCGTTTATATTTTCGACTGCGGGAACTTCAACCTGAACGATCCCGGCCGCTACAGCCTCAAGCGCGAAGAGATGAAGACCACACTCATGTCGGTGGCTTGTTTCCTGGTCGCGCATCCCAAGGGCACCTTGATGTGGGATGTCGGCGTCATTCCCGACGCGAACCTTGTGAGCGGGATGCCGCTGACTCAGAAACTGCCGATTGGCTCCGCCTATGCGTCGCGGAGTCTGGGGTCGCAGCTTTCCGCCATTGGCTATTCGCCGTCTGACATCACGTATCTCGCGCTTTCCCACTTTCACTTCGATCACACGGCCAACGCGAACATGTTTGCCGGCGCCACCTGGCTGGTACGGCAGAAGGAGCGCGACCTGATGTTCGCCGATCCGCCGGATCCCCGCGCCACAGTCGCTAACTTCTCCGCGCTCAAGAACAGCAAGACCGTGATCGTCAAAGACAACGAGCACGACGTCTTCGGTGACGGCACCGTGATTCTGAAGTCCGCTCCCGGCCACTCTCCGGATCATCAGATCTTGTTCGTGAAGATGGCCAAGACCGGGCCCGTGGTGATCAGCGGCGATCTTTATCACTATCCCGAAGAGTTGAAGCTCGACCGCCTACCCGCTGCCGACTTTAATCCCGAGCAGACCGTAGCCTCCCGAAAAGCAATCGACGCGTTCATCCAGAAGCGCCACGCGCAGTTCTGGATTCAGCACGACTACGCCGCCAACGCTAGGCGAAAAAAGGCTCCAGCGTTTTACGAATAACGCGCCGACCTACTCGCCTTAGCGCGGCGGCAACAGGGGCTTGCGATCCGGCGGCAAGTGCTGGTCGAACGTGTGCAGGAACAGAGTGTTGGCCGAGTAGTCCCCCATGATCGCCACCAGCTCCACGAGTCCCTGTTTTCCGAAGGCCTCCATCGCCTTGGCGTAAGTCGCCGAGTCCAGCTTGTGGTCACGGAAGATCTGCCGCCCCACGTTGATCGCCAAACCTTCCTTGCCGCCGACACTGGAAGCGTCCTTCCGGAACTTGATTACGTCGATGGTGGCCTGCGGAACGCCTACCTTGACCGCCGTCGGCTCGTGCGCGCTCCAAATGTAGTTGGAATCGAATTCGCGCGCGGTGGTGAGGATGGCCAGCTCCGTAATTTGCTTGCCCAGCAGGTTATTCTCTCTCCGCAGGTAGTTGTTCAACATGCGCATGGGCTCCGCGACACCCGCGCTGTAGAGAGAAATCGCGCTGGGGCCCGTGGGCTGCGCGACCTTGCCCGCTCCGCCGGCGGTGAGATCGTAAGCCTTCTTACCCGCCGCGTCCAACTGGTCCCTTTTGATCACCGGCAACCGGTTGTAGGACTGCGGATCCACATCGGCCGGAAGCTTCGCCGCCGCCGTGTTTTTCGCTTGTCCATTGACCGTGATGGTGACGGCAGCCAGCAACCAAATACAAGTAAGCGTTTTCATCGCTCGCCTCCTTTTCATCCCAGGTAGCATATCACTCGGGGCCCGCACGATGATACCCATATATGGGAGGGCGCCGTCACCTAGTCACTTACCGCGCCGGTCGAGCGCCCATTCGGCCAATTGACGCAGGTCGTCGATGATGAAATCCGGCGGCGCTTGCGCGAAAGTCTCCGGCTGAAATCCCCACGACACGCCGCAGGCTTGAACCGACGCGTTGCGCGCGGTCAGCACGTCCACGGCGCTATCGCCCACCATGAGCGTCTTCTCCCGGCCGGCCGCGGCTTCGGCAATCAAGCGCTCGATCCCGATGGGGTGCGGCTTCTTTTCCTCAAAACTATTGCCGCCGTAAATCCGGAAAAAATGCGACGACAATCCGAGACCCGCAATCAATCGCTGACTGAACCGCACGGGCTTGTTGGTGAGGATCGCCATCGGCATGCGCTCGCGATGCAGGCGGTCCAAGGCTTCGCGCACCCCTGGGTAGAGAACGGTAGCGTCCAGCATGTGCTCGCGGTAGTAGTCCAGAAAATACTGCAAAGATTCCAAGTGCTCGTCTTCACCCAAATCCGGCAAGGCACGCTGGATCAACATGGGCGCGCCGTTGCCAATATAGGAGGCGATAATGTCCGCCGGCAATGGCTCCCTGTGCTTCCAGGCGAGAACCGCATTGACGGAGTTGATCAGATCCTCTTTTGAATCGATCAGGGTGCCGTCAAGATCGAAAATCAGCAACTCGTTCGCAGGGCCGCTCAGCGCTTGTTCTCCCGCTCCGCTTTTTTCCTCGAGCCGAACTTCAGGGCTTCCAGTTTCTCGCGGTTGATTCGTATTTGCGCGTCCCAAAGAGTCCGCATCTCATGCAGGCTCTCCCGGAAGGTTTCCCTAATCGCGTTCGGCGCCAGCGTCGATAGCGCGCTGGACGCGCCGGTCGCATAAGGAAGCACCTTGGAATCCACCATCCAGTTCGGCGTGGGCTTGGGTGCAAACGCCATCAACACAGCGACCAAGGCCACGGTGATCAGCGCGCCGCGCGCCAGGCCGAAGGCAGCGCCCATCAGCCGGTCGAGCCAGGATAGGCCGGTCCACTTGAACAGCTTGGAAAAGACCTTGCCGCCAAGGGCCCCGGCAAGAAGAAAGGCCCAAAACACCAGGATGAAGCCAATCAGATTGGCGACCATGGCGGAGTGAACGTAAGTGCGCACCCAGGCCGCCGGAATGCCGTAGAACCAAAATCCGAATACGACACCCAACACGCCGGCGATCAATCCCATGCTTACGCGGGCAAATCCGGCTCGGAAGCCGGTGCCGGTAGAGATGCCGATCACCGCCAGAATGATGACATCGAGCAGATTCATGCAGTCTAGTCGAGCGACTTGCCTGTCAGGGCGCGATAGGCGTCCTTGTATTTCTCGCTGGTCTTACGCGCGACGTCGTCCGGCAGCGCGGGCGCAGGCGGCTGCTTGTTCCAGTGGATGGATTCCAGGTAATCCCGCACATACTGCTTGTCGTAGGACGGCTGCGCGCCGCCGGGTACGTAGGTTTCGACGGGCCAGAAGCGCGAGGAATCCGGCGTCAGCACTTCATCGGCGAGAATGATCTCTCCGTTCACCAGGCCGAATTCGAACTTGGTGTCGGCCAGGATGATGCCGCGCGGGCGGGCGTAATCGGCCGCCTTCTTGTAGATCGCTAGCGTCAGATCGCGCAGGCGCGTCCCCATTTCTTGCCCCACGATGTCGCAACTGGTCTCAAAGGAGATGTTCTCATCGTGCCCGGACTGCGCCTTGGTAGCCGGCGTGTAGATCGGCTCCGGAAGGGCATCGCTCTCGCGCAGTCCCTGGGGCAGCGGAATGCCGCAGATCGCGCCGGTCTTCTGGTAATCCTTCCAGCCGGAACCGGAAATGTAGCCGCGTGCGACGCATTCCACCTGAAACATCTCGGCGCGCTTCACCCACATCGAGCGGCCTTCGAATTCCGGCGGCAGCCCCGACATGTCCGTGCTCAAGAAATGGTTGGGGACCACGTCGCGCAGAAAGTCCAGCCAGAAGATCGTCATCTGCGTCAGGACGCGCCCCTTCTCCGGAATGCCGGTCGCCAGAATGTAATCGAACGCGGAGATGCGGTCGGTGGCGGCGATGAGCAGACGGTCCGGACGCGCCGGATCTTCATAAATATCGCGGACTTTGCCGCGGGCAATCAATTTGAGACCGGTTACAGTGGTCTCCAACACGGGAGTGGGTTGGGTCATAAAATGTGTCGGGGAGGCTCTTGCAATTATACTATGTGAAGCTCGATGCTCCTCTACATTTTGATTCCTGTTTACAACGAACGAACCGTCGCCGAGAGAAGCCTTTCGTTCATCCTCGCCGCGCCGCTGCTGGTTGTAGCGAAAAAAGCATAGGCCAACGAATGAAAAAGATCATCGTAACGGGAGGCGCCGGATTCATCGGATCGGCATTGGTCAGGGCGCTGCTGGTTCGCGGCGAGGACGAAGTCGAAGTCATCGACAATCTCTTGACTGGCTGCGAGCACAATCTCAAGGAAGTGGCTAGCCGCGTCCGGCTGCACAAGCTGGATATTCGCGATGCGCAAGCGATCGCGCCGGTGATCCTGGGGGCCGACGTGGTCTACCACTTGGCGGCGATCCCTTCCGTTCCGCGCTCCATCGCCGACCCGATACCTTCCCACGAGATCAATATCGACGGAACCTTTAACGTGTTTCGCGCCGCCGCACAGGGCGGCGTGAGGCGAGTGGTGTACGCGGCTTCCTCCTCGGCCTACGGCGACACCGAAGTTCTGCCCAAAACCGAGAGCATGGCGCCGCGTCCCCAATCACCGTATGCCGTGCAGAAGCTGGTGGGTGAGTACTACGCTTCCGTGTTTCACTCCTGCTTCGGCCTGGAAACCGTTGCGCTCCGCTTCTTCAACGTCTACGGCCCGCGCCAGGACCCCGGCAGCCCCTATTCCGGCGTTCTGAGCCTATTCATGAAACATCTGCTGAACCGGACCACGCCCACCATCTTCGGCGACGGCGAGCAGTCGCGCGACTTCACCTACGTGGAAGATGTGGCAGCCGTGTGCGTCAAAGCAGCTGTCGCCACTGACGTGGCCGGCAAGATTTACAACGCGGGGAACGGCGGGCGCTTCACGCTGAACTTCATCTGGGACGTGCTGCAGAAAATGGAGGGCGTCCACATCCCGCCGGTCTACGGCCCGCCGCGGGAAGGCGACGTACGGCATTCCATGGCGGATACCGCCAGCGCCATCGCCGATCTGGGCCACGCCCCGCAATTCAGCATCGAAGAGGGCCTGCGGAGGACACTCGATTGGTACCGGACGACCGCATAACCGGGAATCGCGGCGACCGCCACCGCCTGCGTGGTCCGAGCCGTATCGATCCAGCCGCGCCGCGCCCTGCTCCACCTCCAGCGAGGACACCGTCGGCTCCCGCACCACGAGAGGCACCCGCCAACCGGACGGCGTCCGCCCACCGCACAACGCCGACAATGAAGCGCGTGCTGTTCGTCTGCATCGGAAACTCGTGCCGCAGCCAGATGGCGGAAGCGTTCGCGCGCGCCTACGGGGCCGACATCATGGACGCGCAGAGCGCGGGCGTGAGCCCGGCCACCATGATCGCGCCGCAGACGAAACAAACGTTGGCCGAGCGCAACCTCAACATCGACGAGCAGTTCCCGAAAGGTATGGACATCATCCGGCGCCAGCCCTTCGATCTGGTGATCAACATGAGCGGGATCCCCGTCACGCTGCCCGGCGCGCGCATTGCGGAATGGAAAGTCCCCGATCCAATCGGCCAGAAAGATTTCGTCTACCGCGCGGTCGCCGATCAATTAGAAGGGCTCGTGATGCGGCTGATTTTGGAGCTGCGGAACGCCTCCGCTTAGTCCAGGCTCATATTGACAACCTGAAACTGGAAGCGTTCCGGCGGCAGAGAACTGACGGGACTGGGAATCATGTGCGCCCAGGTCTGATAGGCGGTATTCGCCACAGACGTATTCAAGTAGATCAGGAACTGGTCGGAGAAGCACTTGAGAGGCGGCGGTTGGCGGAATGTCAGCCGCATCCCCACGGCCTTTTCGATTTCCACGCCGCCCGTCTTGACGAGTTTGTCCTCGAGCAACACCACGAAGCTGGACCGTCCGGCGTGGGGCCACACATCGGCGCGCAGAAGATTGCGCAATTCCAGGCGAGCGTCAAACGTGGTCTCGCATTGCCGGATCCATTCCAGGATGCTGTTTCCCCACTGCCAATGCTGCACGAACGCCAGGTATTGATCGACCAAGTTGACGGCCAAGTCCATCCGGCGGCGTTCTAATTCTAATTCGGCGGGCGCCGGCGGCAGCGGCATCATGCCGTCCTGATCCACCAGATCCTGAGCCATGCCCATGACCCGTTCCAGACTGCGGACCTGCGGGGACATGCGGACCAGCAACGGGGGCAACTCATGCGTCACCGTGCCCGGCACTTCAACGAATTTGCGATCGCCCAGGATTTCCATACTGCTCCGATCTCCTAGCCTTATCCTTCCGGCTTTATCGGCAGTTCCCGCCGAAACTTCAACCGGTTGGCTGCTTACGTATCTGCTTCTTTGATGCCGGGCAACCATACCGGGTTGCGGGTTAGACTGGACTGAGGTAAATTCGTGGCCTTAGCGTTTCTGATCTTCGTCTTTCTATTCGTCATCGCCCTGATCGCGGTGTTCGTGTTTCCACCCTCCCGCTGGGCGCAGATTCTCAATAAAGAGAATAAGAAGAAGTAGATGTCGACTCTGGCCGCGGGTGTTTCAGAAACGCAGCAAGACGCGGTGTTTAACCGGTGGCTAATTCCGGTAGCCGCCGTACTGGTGCACATCTGCATCGGCTCGGTGTACGCCTGGAGCACCTTCAACCGGCCCATCATCGCGCTGTTGCCCGGACAGCCTTCGTGGTTCAGCCCGCCTTATACGACCTTTAGTACCGCGCTCGTATTCCTGGGCCTGAGCGCCGCCGTAGGCGGGCCCTGGGTGGAGCGCAGAGGTCCGCGCGTGGCTGCCACCTTCGCCGCCTTCCTGTTTAGTTCCGGGTTGGTGATTGGCGGGATTGGATTGCTTCTGCGGCAATCCGTCATCGTGTTCCTGGGAATGGGCGTGATTGGCGGCATGGGTTGCGGCATGGGCTACATCGCCCCGGTGAGCACGCTGGTCAAGTGGTTCCCGGACCGCCGCGGTATGGCCACCGGCATGGCCATCATGGGATTCGGCGGGGGCGCTTTTTTGGCCGGCTACCTCAACATATATTTCATTGGTCTGTTGGGCGTGCCCTTGACCCTGATCGCGCTCGGCTGCGCCTATTTCGCGATCATGATGACCGGCGCGCGCATCATCCGCAGGCCGCCTCCAGGATGGAAACCAGAGGGCTGGACTCCGCCGGAAAAGACCGCCTCCCAGCGCAGTCTGACGCGCAACGAAGCCGTGCGGACCACACAGTTCTATCTTCTGTGGGGGATGCTGTTCGTCAACATTACCGCGGGTATCGGGATTCTGGCGCAGGCCTCTCCCATGATGCAGGATATGTTCGGCAAGACTCCGGTGGAGGCTGCCGCCGTGGTGTCGGTCATCAGCCTGTTCAACGCCGGCGGACGGTTCTTTTGGGCCTCGTCGTCAGATTACCTGGGCCGCCGCAATACGTATGCGATTTTCTTCGCCGCCCAGGTGGGCTTGTTTCTGCTGATCCCCAGCCTGCAGAACTCGTGGATTTGGTTCCAGGCGGCTCTGTTCGTGATCTTCACGATGTACGGCGGAGGGTTCGCGACCATCCCCGCATTCCTGGCCGATCTGTTCGGCACCGAGAACGTCGGCGCCATTCACGGCGCGATTCTTACCGCCTGGAGCGCCGCCGCCGTCACCGGACCCATGATCATCACCGAGCTTTCGAACCAAGCCAAGGCGCACCTCCGGCCCGGCGAAAGCAGGGTTCATATCTACGACCAGCCGCTCGAAGTTCTGGCGGTATTGCTAGGCGTGGCGTTCGTGCTGACGATGCTGGTAGGTCCGCTTAAGATCGCAAAGCGGGCGTAGTTTTGGCGGCACTGACAAGCCGTTTTTCGGCTTCGAGCACCAGGGGATCCAGGCCGCTACCGCCCTGCGCCACGTAGCCGTGCAGTTGTTGTAGCATGCGCTTTTCCCAGAATTTCTTCAGGTGATCGGTCACGCCCGCAAAGGCTTCCTCCCGCGGGTAGCTGCTAAAAAATTGGGCGATCTGATTCGCCATGTGTACCATGTTTTCTGTCTTCACCGTGCGGGACCAACCTCATGCAGAATTTGCGTCGTGCGCTTGCGGGTCTCCAGGTATTCCTGCTGCCATTGCGACATGCGCTTGGCCACCCGGACTTCGACGGCCGTTACCTTGTACTCGGGGCAATTGGTGGCCCAATCGGAGAACTCGGTAGTGACCACGTTGGCTCCCGTCACCGGGTGATGGAACGTGGTGTAGACCACGCCGGGCTGGATGCGCTCGGTCACTTCGGCGCGCAGCGTGGTTTCTCCGGCGCGGCTGGCGATGGCGACCAGATCGCCGTCGCGGATCCCGCGATACTCGGCGTCGAAGGGATGGATTTCCAGCACGTCTTCGTGGTGCCAGATATTGTTATCGGTGCGGCGCGTCTGCGCGCCCACGTTGTATTGCGACAAAATGCGTCCGGTGGTCAGGATCAGCGGGAAGCGGGCCGTGACCCGCTCGTCGGTGGCGACGAACTCAGTCACCACGAAGTTGCCCTTACCGCGCGCGAAGCCGTCGATATGCATCACCGGCGTTCCTTCCGGAGCCTTTTCGTTACACGGCCATTGGACGCTGCCCAGCTCGTCAATACGATCAAACGACACGCCGGCGAACGTCGGCGTCAGGCGGGCAATCTCGTCCATGATTTCCGACGGATGAGAGTAGTTCATGGGATATCCCAGTGCATTCGACAACGCCACCGTGACTTCCCAGTCGGCCAGTCCCGCCATCGGCGGCATCGCTTTGCGCACGCGGCTGATGCGGCGCTCGGCGTTGGTGAAGGTGCCGTCTTTCTCCAGGAACGACGAACCCGGGAAGAACACGTGCGCGTACATCGCGGTTTCATTGAGGAACAGGTCCTGCACGACGATGCATTCCATGGCGGCCAGTCCAGCCGTCACGTGCTTAGTGTTGGGATCGGACTGAGCGATATCTTCGCCCTGCACGTACAAGCCCTTGAATGTGCCGTCGACAGCGGCATCCAGCATATTGGGGATGCGCAGGCCGGGTTCGGGGTCGAGCTTCACGCCCCACGCGCCTTCAAACAGGTGCCGCGTGGACTCGTCGGAGACGTGCCGGTAGCCGGTATACTCATGCGGGAAGGATCCCATATCGCAAGCGCCCTGCACGTTGTTTTGGCCGCGCAGCGGATTCACGCCGACGCCGTTCCGGCCCAGGTTGCCGGTCGCCATGGCCAAATTCGCCATGCCCATCACCATGGTGGAACCCTGGCTGTGCTCGGTTACGCCGAGGCCGTAGTAGATCGCGCCGTTGCCGCCGGTGGCGAAGAGCCGGGCTGCCCCGCGAAGCTGATCCGCCGGTACGCCGGTGATCGGGGCCATGTTTTCCGGAGAATTACGGTCCTCGGCGACGAACTTCCGCCAGCGCTCAAAGCCGGCCGCATCGCAGCGTTCCTTGACGAAAGTCTCGTCCACCAGACCCTCGGTGACGATGACGTGCGCAATCGCATTGATCACGGCGACGTTGGTGCCGGGCCGGAGCGGAAGGTGGTAATCCGCCGTGATATGCGGTGTCTTCACCAGAGCGATCTGGCGCGGGTCAATGATAATCAAGCGGGCGCCCTCGCGCAGCCGCCGCTTCATCTGCGACGCAAATACCGGGTGGGCTTCGGTCGGATTCGCGCCGATGATCAAGATGACATCGGCATGCTCCACCGAATCGAAGTCCTGCGTGCCGGCCGAGGTACCGAAAGTGGTCTTCAAGCCGTAGCCGGTGGGCGAATGGCACACACGCGCGCAGGTATCGGTGTTGTTGTTGCCGAACGCCGCGCGGATCAGCTTCTGGATCAGGTAGGACTCTTCGTTCGTGCAGCGCGATGAAGTAATGCCACCCACGGACTCACGCCCGTACTTGGCCTGAATGCGCTTGAACTCGCTGGCCGCGTGGTTGATCGCCTCTTCCCAACTCACCTCGCGCCAGGGATCGGTGATCTTGGCGCGGATCATCGGCTTGGTCACGCGATCCTTGTGCGTCGCATAGCCCCACGCGAAGCGGCCCTTCACGCAGGAATGCCCGTGATTCGCTTTACCGTCCTTATAGGGAACCATGCGGACCACTTCGCTGCCCTGCATCTCCGCTTTGAACGCACAACCGACGCCGCAATACGCGCAAGTGGTGACAACGCTGTGTTCGGCCTGGCCTTTTTCGAGGACGCTCTTCTCGATCAGAGTTGCCGTGGGGCAGGCCTGCACGCACGCGCCGCAGGACACACACTCGGAATCCAGAAACGGCTGATTGCCGGCGGAAACCTTGGATTCAAAACCGCGGCCTTGAATGGTCAGCGCAAAGGTCCCCTGCACTTCTTCGCAGGCCCGCACGCAGCGCGAGCACACAATGCACTTGGAGGGCTCAAAGCTGAAGTAGGGGTTCGTTTCGTCTTTTGGCGCGCTGAAGTGATTTTCGCCTTCGTAACCATAACGCACTTCGCGCAAGCCCACAACTCCGGCCATATCTTGCAGTTCGCAGTCGCCGTTGGCGCCGCAGGTCAGGCAATCCAGCGGATGGTCGGAGATGTACAGTTCCATCACGCCGCGCCGGAGTTTCGCCAGCTTGGGCGATTGCGTCCGCACCTTCATGCCGGGCTCGGCGGGAGTGGTGCACGACGCGGGAGTGCCGCGGCGGCCTTCGATTTCGACCAGGCATAAGCGGCAAGACCCGAACGATTTCACGCTATCGGTGGCGCACAGCTTGGGCACTTGCACGCCCGCTTCCACCGCCGCGCGCATCACCGACGTGCCGACGGGCACCGTGACGGGCTGGCCGTCGATTTCCAGCGTCACCAGCGTTTGCGCAACGCTGAGCGGAGTTCCATAGTCGATTTCTTTAATTACGGGCATGAAAATCCTCCGGGAAGTGCTTCACCGCGCTCATGACCGGGTACGGCGTTAACCCACCCAATGCGCACAGCGAGCCATCCAGCATCAGTTCGCACAAGTCATCCAAAACCTGCAAATTCTTTTCGCGATCGCGATTGGCGATAATGCGGTCGATCACTTCCACGCCGCGCGTCGAGCCCACGCGGCACGGCGTACACTTACCGCAGCTTTCCACAGCGCAGAATTCCATCGCGAAGCGGGCCTGCTGGGCGAGATCGACCGTATCGTCAAACACCACGATCCCGCCGTGGCCGAGCATCCCTTTTTTCTCGGCAAACGCTTCGTAATCGAGCGGTGTATCGAGCAGCGACTCCGGGAAATACGCACCCAAGGGTCCGCCCACTTGCACCGCCCGCAGCGGACGCCCGGAAGCGGTCCCGCCGCCAAAATCGTAAATGGCCTGGCGAAGCGTGAGGCCGAAAGCTTTCTCCACCAGCCCGCCCTGCTTAATGTTTCCAGCCAATTGGATGGTGAGAGTCCCGCGCGAGCGGCCCATGCCGAAGTCGCGATAATGCGCGCCGCCTTTATCCAGAATGATGGGCACGCTGGCCAGCGAGATGACGTTGTTCACCACGGTGGGCTTGCCGAACAAACCTTCGATGGCCGGCAGAGGAGGCTTGGGCCGGATCTGTCCGCGCTTGCCTTCCAGGCTCTCCAGGAGAGAGGTCTCTTCGCCGCAGATGTATGCGCCCGCGCCCAGGCGAACGTGAAGGTCGAACCCGGCGGCGCTGCCCAGATAATTGTCCTCGCGGCCGATTTCAATCGCGCGCTGCAAGGTGCGGAACGCATGCGGATATTCCGAGCGGCAGTAGATGTAGCCTAGTGTCGCCCCAACGGCGCGTCCGGCAATGATCATGCCTTCGATCAGCACGAACGGATCGCCTTCCATGATCATGCGGTCGGCGTACGTGCCGCTATCGCCTTCGTCGGCGTTACATACGATGTACTTTTGATCCGCCTGCGCCTTCGCCACGGTACGCCACTTGATGCCTGTCGGGAAACCCGCGCCGCCGCGTCCGCGCAAACCGGAGGTAACCACTTCCTCGATCACCGCATCGGACGTCATCGAGCGGGCGCGCTCCAGACCCCTGAATCCACCGTTGCCGATGTAATCGGCCAGCGACAATGGATCGGTGATGCCGCAACGCGCGAACGTGAGCCGCTCTTGCTGCTTGAGGAACGGAATCTCTTCGGTGAGGCCTTGGCACAGCGGATGCGCTTTGCCATCCAGCATTCCCGCTTCGAGCAGCGCCGGAACGGCATCCGGTGTCACGGGCCCATAGGCCACGCGGCCCTTCGGCGTCTCCACTTCAACCAGTGGCTCCAACCAGAACATGCCGCGCGATCCGTTGCGGGAGACGGTTACGTCAGGGCGCTGTTTCGTGATCGCGTGCTGGGAGATGGCTCGCGCCACCGCATCGGCGCCCACCGAGACGGCGGAGGAATCGCAGGGGACGTAAATCTTCATGCTTGTCTCCCTGACTGCCTTTGGGCGTTCTCAATCAGAGCATCGGCAACACCGGCCGTTACTTTACCGTACGGTTGGCCGTCCAGCAGCAGAGCCGGTGAAAGCGCGCAATTGCCCAGACAGTAGACTGGCTCCAGGGTGAAGTTTCCGTCCGCCGTGGTTTCGCCCATCTTGACACTTAACTTCTTTTCCACATGCTCAATGAGCCGGTTGCAACCCATCGACTGGCACGCTTCCGCCCGGCAAATCTTCAGTACATGCCGGCCGGGGGCATGGTGCCGGAAATCGTGATAAAAACTGATGACGCCGTGCACTTCCGCACGGGAGAGATTCAAAGCCTCGGCCAGCAGCGGTACGGCGGCCTCATCCACGTAGCCGAATTCTTCCTGTAGCGCATGCAGCATCGGCAATAACGCACCGGGGGTGTCTTGAAACCCCTCGATCCGCTTCTTTGCGAGCGCGATATCCATTACCCCTATTGTAGACTTGATAGCAGACCAGTGCGCTACCAATTCTTACTCGATACATATGAAACTGAGTGCATAAAGGTGGTGAGCGTGTGGAGCTTTTTCCACGACGCGGATCTGCCTACGCGGCCCCATCCGACGGACACGCGCGGACGCAGCGTGGTGGAACAAATGACCCACCAGTGCATAAGCGAAGACAACTGGTTCAAAAACTTTTTCGCTATCGACGTGAGCGCGCCTCCCCTGCCCGCCGCGCGGAGTCGCGCGGGCTTCATCCAGCAGTATTGGCAGGACTCCCGGAAGCGGCTTGACGCACTGCGCTCCAAAGACGACGCCTTCTGGCAACACGATGTCATATTTTTCGATGCGCCGCGCAGCCGCGCCTGGATCATGGTGCGGCGGGTGGCGCACACCGCGCATCATCGCGGGCAGCAGATGGCCATGCTGCGCATGTTGAACCGGGAAATCCACAGCAACTACGGCCCGACGGCGGATACGGGCGATAAAGTCGTATACGCGTATCCGGATTTTGAGTCCCTGCTCAAGAAGCTGGAATCGTGAACCGCAACATCATCACCGTGCCTGTACGGAGAGTCGAGTCCGGCTCAAACGTGACCGAACAAGACCTGGTCGCGGTGGAAGAACCATTGCAGATCCGCGTGAACGGTAGCGACTTTGCGATTACCATGCGGACTCCCGGCCAGGACCGCGAGCTCGCCGCCGGCTTCCTGCTCAGCGAAGGGATTGTACACGGGGCCAGCCAGATCGCGGGCATCGCGTCCGACGAGCGCGGTACAGTGACAGTCACGCTCGCGCCGGGCGTGGAAGTAAACGTCGCCGGGCGCAACTTCTATGTCACGTCGAGCTGCGGCGTGTGTGGGAAGGCGTCGATCGATGGCCTGCGCGCGACGGATTGCCCTACGCTGGCGCGGGGAATCCCCAAGGTCCCCGGTAGCCTGATTTCCGAATTGCCGGACAAGCTGCGCACGGCGCAACCCGTGTTCGCGCACACCGGTGGACTGCACGCGGCGGGGCTCTTCGATAGCGCGGGGAATTTGGTGGCGGCGCGTGAGGACGTGGGCCGCCACAACGCCGTCGATAAACTCATCGGAGCCGCGCTGCTCGGCGGCAAGATTCCTCTCAGCAATAACATTCTGATGCTGAGCGGGAGAATCAGCTTTGAACTGGTGCAGAAAGCGCTGATGGCGGGTATTCCGATTGTCGCCGCCGTCGGCGCGCCCTCCAGCCTGGCCATCGAGACCGCGCTGCAATTCGGACTGACTTTGATCGGCTTCGTGCGCGGTCAACGGTATAACGTGTACGCGGGGCACGACCGGCTGGTGTAGAGAGCTTACTTCGTCTGCGACTCGAAATAGATGATCCGCGCAATGCCTAAGATACCCGTTTGATCCGCTGGCGGGGCATCATATTCAACCCGAACCCGAGCGGCTTTCTGTGGACCACACTGTAGGTCGATCGTGTCGTCGGGCAACCCCCTGATGAAGATATCCTTGGGATTGTCCATGAGCAAGGACACGCGGCCAGCGCCGGTTTGAATTACAAACACTGGAAGAGGGCCTTGGCAGTTCAACTCCACCAGTTCACCGCTGACACCGGGCCTCTGTGGGGTCACAGGAACGGGAGGAACTCCGGGCGATTCCAGGCCACGGCGCGCGAGCGTTGGCCTGTCATCACTGTCAGGCCGCGCGAACTGGGCAGGCGGTGGCTGGGAAACGGCGGCGCGGGCCGGCGCATTCACCAAGTCATCCAGGTAGCGGAGAATCCGGCTGGCCCTATCGCGCTCCTCCGTGTCCTTCGTGTTGTCGATCCAGCGCTGAGCATACGTGCGGGCCATGGCGTGATTTCGGGTCTCCAGGTTCGCGTAAGCCATAGTCTGAAACAGCTTGGGCGCATCTTCCGGAGAAACCTTCTTGATTGGGCTCAGCGTCTCGATGGCCTCCTTGGCCTGCTTCTGGCTCACCTGAATTTGCCCCGACACCAAACGGACGTCCACGCGGGCGGGTTGATCGGCGATCAGCAAACTCAATACGCGAGCCGCCTGAGCGGGCTGCGAGCCACCCGCCATCCGCCCATAGTCCCACAGCATCTGCGGATTCCGGCTTCCTAAATCGACGGCGGCCTGAAACGATTTCATGGCTTCGTCTTGCCGCTGGTCCCTCCAGGACAGGTACGCTAGTGCAACGTGAGGCTCGGGGCGTTTGGGATCTTCGCGCAAGAGCTCTGCCAGCCGCGCGCGGGTTTCCTTCTCCTTGCCTGGCCGGTTCGCGAGGTCCAGCAGCGCGAGTTTAACATCGAACATCGCGGCGGGCTCAGCGGCCACTTTCTCACCGTTTTGCAGCTTGATGGAAACCATCCGGGTAAGAAACGTACTCTTTCGCAAGTACGCTTGCAGGTCCTTTTCAATGGTCTCGATCGATTTTCCATAAACCCCTTCGATGGCCTTCCGTGACGGGGTTCCTTTCTCCATTTCCTCCAGCAGCCGGCCAAACTGCGCGCCGTATTCAGGGCTCATTTGGAGCATATGCACTAATGCCCAGCCCTCGCTATACAAGCTCCCGGCCTTGTTCTTTTCGTTGTAGTAAGGCGAATCATGATCGGCGCCTACAATCACCGATAGGGGAACCCATTTCTCGCGTGATAGAGCATACATGCGCCCCAGCGCGGGTTCGCCCACCACGACTTTGTCCCCGGCGGGCCGCAATGTGGAGAAGACTTCCGCCAACCCCTCGTTGAACCACGGCGGCAGCTTCAGGCCCGCGTTCTGCGCCACAAGATGCACGTATTCATGCACCGCAATGGGAAATACCTCCGCTGCCGCACTGCTCATGACGATATAATCGCGACCTGCGATCGGAGCATAGTACGCTACCGCAAACTCCGTGGGACGGTATTCCTCATATTCTTTCTTCGAACCAAACAGAATGACCCGCACCGGCTCGGCCTTCTGGCGCGCGGGAACACGCATCAGCTGCTCAAAGAAACTTCGTACACGCTCGAAATGCTGGAGGGCGCGGCGGGTGTCGCTCTCGCTGGCGCTACTATAGATTTCGAAATCGTCAGATGGCATGCGGATCCATTTGGGATCCGCCGCAAATGCGGATGCTGATAGGAAAACAAGTACCCAAGCGCGAACGCTTCGCATCATTACGTCACATTATATATCTCTTCCGCGCATGAGAGAACCTTATATCCAAACCTCATATCCCGGCCTTATTGAGAGGATTCCTCCAGAAACCGAACAATCCGAGCCGCATTCGTGCGCTGACTTGAGTCTCGGGCCGCGGCGAGCCAGCGCCGGGCATGCGTGACCGCCGCTTCACGGTTACCCACTTCCAGGTTGGCCATCGCGAGAATCTCATGCAGCTTGGCGGAGGACTCGGGCGCTGCACTATTCACGGGCGCCAGAGTCTCCAGCGCTTCCGCGGGCCGGCGGCGGCTCATCTGGATTTCAGCCAACTCCAGTCGCACGTCGGACCGCGCGGGCTGGTGCGCAAGCAGCCGCTGCAACGCCGCGGTTGCCTGCTCGGGCAGATACGGTCCGGCAAGCCGTCCATAATCCCATAGCATTTCCGGATCGTGGCTGCCCAGTTTCATGGCCATCTCAAAAGAAGGGAGGGCATCCTGCTCCTGGTAGTTCCGGATCAAGAGGTAGCCCAGCGTCACATGCGGCTCCGGGCGCGAAGGGTCCTCGCGCATGAGATTCTCCAGGCCCGCACGCGTCTCCGCGGTCTTGCCCAGGCGGCTGGAAAGATCGAGCAAGGCCAGACTGACGTCGAACATGGCCGCTGGTTCCGCCGTCACTGCCTTGCCTGCATACGCCGGCGCGGACACAACACGCGTCGCGAAATAGCCGCGCCGCAGATACGCTTTCAATTCCTTCTCGACCGTTTCCGGGCTCTGTCCATACACCTTTTCAAGCGCCCGGCGCGAATCGGTTCCCTTTTGTACTTCCTCCATGAAGCGGCCGAAACCCGGACCGTATTGCAGGCTGAAGTGGAGCATATGGACGAGCGCCCAGCCTTCGTTATAAAGAGTGCCGGCCTTTCCGGTTTGCGTGTAATAGGGAGATTCGCGGTCCGCGCCCGTGATCTCGCTGAGCGGAACCCACGAATCCCGCCCCAGGGCTTGCACGCGAGCGGGCGGGGGCGCGCCGACGACTACCTTGCCGCCCGTGAATTTGAGCGTGGTGAACAACTCGGCGATGCCCTCACTCAGCCACGGCGGCAGATGCAGGCTCGCATCCTCCGTCAGCAGATGAATGTACTCGTGGATCGCGGTCGCGAACGCCTCTCCGCCGGAGCCGTCCAACACAACGTAATCACGGCCTGTAATGCGCGCCGAATAGGCGACGGCGAACGGCTTAAAACGGTATTCCTCGTATTCCTTCTTCGACCCGAAGAGAATCACGCGCACGCGGCCCTTCTGCGGCCGTATGCCGGGGGGCAGATTCTGATCGATGAAACTTTTTGCCCGCGCCAGGGAATCGAGCGCGCGGAGAGTGTCCTTCCCGGCGGCGGTGCTGAAGATCTCGAAGTCGCCCGAAGCCACGCGTTGCCAGTTCGGTCCCGCCGCATACGCGGGCAGGCAGGAAAGAGCTAGGATCGCGCCGCGAAGCAGCCTCTTCATAAATCTATTCCACCGACGCCTCGATGATTTCCAGCCGCCGCTGGGGAGTTTCGCCGTCCACTTCTTCTTTCGCGAGGGCGTCGAGAACGTCCAGACCCTCGATGATTCGTCCAAAAGCCGAGAACTGCCCGTCAAGGGCCGGCGCGGGAGCCAGCATCAAAAAGAATGACGTCGTCGCGGAGTTGGGATCTTCGCCATGCGCCATGGAGATCACGCCCTTTTCGTGTTTCACGTCTTTGCGGAATTCCGCTGGCAGTGGATGTATGAAACGGTCCGCGTAGTGCGTGAGTCCGCCGGCGCGGCCCGTAGGCATGCCTCCCTGCGCCACAAAATCCTTGGCGATGCGGTGGAATACGGTGCCGTTATACCAACCGGTCCGCGCCAGCATCAGGAACGCGCGCACGTGGTTGGGGGCCCAATCCGGCTCCATCCTGATCTTGATGCTGCCCAGCGTGGTCTTGAGCGTCACCGTCTTGCGTATTTGGTCCGCGGTGGTATTCAGGTACGGATCTTCGCGTTTTTTCTCGATGCTGACCTTCTGAATCCGCACGGGCTTTTCGATGAGACCGTTCGCATCCACGGAAGCCTGCGATATCTTCTGCACCACTTCAATACCCTCAGTGATGCGCCCGAACGCCGTGAATTTGCCGTCGAGCTGCGGTTGCGGAGCGACACACGCGAAAAACTGCGCGCCTTCGCTGTTGGCGCGGCCGGGGATGCCGACGGTGGAAATTACACCGCGCTCGTGCTGCATGTCGCTGGACTCGGGCGCAAGCAGATTCAACCCGCCGCTGCCCCATTGGGTCTTCGGCGTCGCGGGGTTCTTGAGCAGCGGGTCGCCGCCCTGAATGAGGCCATTGGCGACAGCGCGATGGAACGCACTGCCGTTGTAGTAGCCCTGGCGCGCGCGGGCGATGAACTGCTCCACATGCTTGGGGGCTTTGTCCGGTGCGAATTCGAAGCGGAACGTGCCGAGGCCGGTCTCGACGACGGCCTCCAGTTCCGCGGGCGGCTGAGCCCTCGCCGTAACTACAAAGCTGAGAAGCAAACCGAGCGCGATCGGAAAACGCATGTTCACTTGTCCTCGGCGACCGTTTCGATCCAATAGTTCATGCCCTGCACCAATACCTTGGCCTGGATCTTTTCTCCGGCTTTCAATCCGGTGAAGGCTTGCTTGTCCTTAACCGGATATTCCATGGTCATGGCTTCCATCCATCCGTCGATCTTGCCATGTTTCACGGTGGCGGTTTGGCTCTTGGCGTCCATGCTCACGATCTCGCCGCTCATCTGATACTCACGCACAGGCTGCGACGGCGGATTACGCTGGCAAGAGGCGAGCAGCGAGATCCAAAATAGACAAAGGGCAAAGCGTCTCATTCGTCTCATGACCTATTCCACGAGCTTAGCGTAACTCGTTGCAAACTACGCGGCTATACACCTAAGGAACTCCTAAAATCTTGCCGATAGACGCAGAGGAGATCCGTTTGAGCTCGACTACCGCGCCGTTGCCGCAGACCGGTTTGCAGGAAGCCCACCTGGAGCGCGCAAGCGCCGTCCGCCGCTGGCTGACACCGTCCTTGTGCGACCTGTTTTTGCTGGCCGTGATCGGCTGGTCCTTCATGACCGCCGGCACTGGCTGGAGCCGCCTGCTGTGGGATGGCGACACCGCGATCCATATCGCGATTGGGGATTGGATTCTGGATCACGGAAAGATTCCGGTGACGGATCCCTTCTCCTTCACGCAGCCCAATGCCCCGTGGATTCCTTATGAATGGGGCTCCGGCGTGCTCTTCGCCAAATTGAATCACGCGTTCGGACTGAAGGGTATCGTGTTCCTCTGTGGCGTCATGATCGCGGTGCTCATCACAGTGCTGCTGCGCACGATGCTTTCGGCCGGCGCCGACACGCTGCTGTCGGTACTGATGGCTCTGCTGGCGTCCAACGCGCTACTGCTGCATTATCACGCGCGGCCGCATCTGTTCACACTTCTGTTTCTCGCCCTCTCGGCTTGGATCTTCACGGAGGACCGGCGGCACAGAACGAATTGGATCTGGATTCTTCCGGCCATTACGGCGCTATGGGCGAACCTGCATCCGGGCTTCGTAATTCTGTTCGCGTACCTGGGCGTGTTGGTGATGGGCAGCGTGCTCGAAGGCTCGCCGGGCGCGGCGATCCGCTACGCGTGGCTGGCCCTGGCCTGCGGCTTAGCGACGCTGCTCAACCCGTTCGGCCTTGGCCTGCACCTGGACATCCTGTCGTATCTGCGTTCGAGCGGGACTACCGAGCTGATTCAGGAATTTCAAGCACCCACGTTCCGCACGCAGCCGCAGTTGTATTACCTGGGATTCCTGCTTTTGGGGCTTACTGTCAGCGGCTTGCATGTTCAAAGAAAAAGCTTTGTGGAGCCGTTACTCCTGCTGGGAACCGCCTACGCGTCGCTCACCTCCGTGCGGCACAGCACGATCTTCGTGGTCCTGGCCGCCCCCATCGTCGCGGCCGAGTTATCCGCCCATTGGAGGACCTGGATTGACCGGCAACCGCGCAACTCCGCGGGCCGCGTGCTGGGGCAGCTTTCCCTGGAAAAGCGCCCCGCGTTTTCGCGAAGCTCGCCGTGGGTGGTAGCCGGACTCGCGGCCATTTTTGTCTGGACTCCAGCCGCGCTTTGGCCAACGGACTTCGACCACAAGCTGTTCCCGGTGCAACTCGCCGCGCGCCATCCGGAACTGGCCACCGCGCGTGTATTCGCGAGCGACCAGTGGGCGGACTATCTGCTGTACAAGAATCATCCGCGGCAGAAGGTTTTTTACGATGACCGCAATTTCTACGGCGAGAAGATGTATCAGGCCGTGAACGGGCTCATGAACGGCGCGCGCGGCTGGCCGGCCACGCTCCATCAGTATCAAACCACCCATGTCCTGACGCCAACGGGTTCGCCGCTGTCAGATCGTCTGCGGGAATCGGCTGCGTGGAAGCTCGTCGATCACGACGAGACAGCGGAACTATTCGCCCGCCGCTAGGTTACTTCGCGGCCGGCTTCTTTTCCGCCGGCTTTGGCGGCGCGGCGTCTTCCAGTGCAACTGGCTCGACTTTGGCGCCCTCGCGGGCCGAGTCGCCGGGGTTGACTATGATCAGATCGCCGTACTGCAATCCGGACACTTCCAGGCGGTCGCCAAAATCGCGGCCCACTTCTATTTTCTGAATGTGAACCGTGTGGTCCGGCCGGACCACCGCGACTTGCGTGCCGTCGGCACGAGCAATCAACGCCGTGCTGGGGATCAGAGGCGGCGCGTCGGCGCGGAAACTGGTGAGATCGATCTGCGCGTACATGCCGGGCATCAGGACCCCGCCTGGGTTCGGCACCTGCACTTCCACCAGCATCGTGCGGCTTCCTGGATCGAGCGCGTTAGCGGTACGGGCGACGGTTCCGGTAAAACGGCGTCCCGGCAAGTTGGCGACGCTGAGTCTCGCCGCCTGGCCGGGCTTGATCGCGTACACGCTCACCTGGGGGACATTTACAAAGGTGCGCAGCGTATCGGTCTGTGCAACCCGGTACAGAAGCGTGTTCCCGGCCACCACCAGAGCGCCCACATCGATGTTGCGCTGCGTGACCACTCCATCAAACGGCGCTTTGACGGTACGGTAGCTCTGCACTACGTTCAAGCGGGCCAGATTGGCCTCCGCCGCCGCGATATTACTGCCCTGCGCCGCGATGGCTTTTTCAAGGGCCTGCACGCTGGCGGACTGCGATTGAAATTGCGCCTGATACTGCTCGTTTTCCTGACGCGAGACGACCCCCTGGGCGAACAGGCTGCTCCAACGCTGCGCCGTGACGCGGGCAAATTCCATATTGGTTTTACCCTGCTCGTGGTTCGCAGTCGCCTGATCGAGTCCCGCCTGCGCCTGCTGCAGAGCCGCCCGCGCCTGGCGAATCTGCTGATCGATTTCGGGAGCCTCGATTTCCGCTACCGTCTGCCCCGCCCGCACCTTGTCGCCGATGTCCACTAAACGCGTGCGGATATAGCCGTCCGCGCGCGCCAGAATCGGGGCCTCGGTAATCGCCTGGATATTTCCGGACAATTCCAGTTGGCTGCTGCCGCTGGAACGGCCCACCTCAATCACCTGCACCACCGGCAGCGCCTGCTCCTGCTGCTGGGCTTCGCTCTGGATGATCGCTTGCCGCTTCTGGAGCGGGATATAGCCCGCGAAGAACGCGACCACCGCCAGCGCTGCAAGCAACAAAAATAGACCTGCGATGACGGCGCCCGAGGGATGCCACGGCTTCGGCACTCCACCAGGCCCTTCGGAGAGTAGTCCTCTTTGTTCGGCCAATTGCCGCTTTAGGTCCTCCACTTCCCGGCGAAGTTTCTCTTCGTTCGTATCGGCCACGCCGAGGTCACCGGATCGGGGCTGCTTGGGATCGCTAGGAGGCATCAGATGCTTAACTATTTAAAGGATTCCACTTGGAGGCGTCCGTCAATTCCTCGGCTTCCAATTGCCGCTCATGATCCACCGGAGGCTTGGTCCTTAAATAAGTATAGATAATCGGCACAATGAACAGCGTTGTCGCCGTGGCAAACGTCAGTCCCCCGATCACGGCGCGGCCAAGAGGAGCATTCTGTTCCCCGCCCTCGCCCATGCCCAAAGCCATGGGAAGCATGCCCAGCACCATCGCCGTCGCGGTCATCAACACGGGCCGGATGCGCGCATAGCCGGCGGCCAGCATCGCTTCGCGGGCGCTCGAAACCACGGCCCTTTCGTCGTTGGCGAACGTGACGATCAGAATGCTATTGGCGGTAGCCACGCCGATGCACATGATCGCGCCCATCAAGGAGGGAACGCTGAGCGTGGTACCAGTCACGAAAAGGATCCACAAGATCCCGGCCGCCGCGCCGGGCAAGGCCATCAGGATAATAAAGGGATCCAGCCAGGACTGAAAATTTACTGTCATCAATAGGTAGACCAGGACCACGGCGAAGGCCATGCCCAGGCTCAAGCGAAAGAACGACTCCTTCATGGTCGCCGCTTGTCCACGCAGTTCCAGCGTAGTGCCGCGCGGCAAATGTTTCGCCTGTTCATGCATGATCTTCTCCACTTCCGTGCTCACGCTACCCAAATCCCGCCGGGACACATTCGCATACACATCGAAAACCGGCGAAACGTTATAGTGATTCACGATGACCGGCGAGAAAGAGCGCTTCACGCTCACCAGATTCGAAAGCAGTTGGGTGCTTCCCGGCATCGCTCCCGGATTGCCATACGCCTGCGAGGAACCTGTGGGAGCGCCTCCGACGGAATCGCTGCGCAATGCCCCGGAAGGAGAAAGCGAACCTGGAGCCGTCGAACTTACAACGTTGGTCGCTACCGATATAGGCGTGCGCAGCAGCGCGTCCAGCGAATCCACCCGGTACTGCGGCGTCTGAATGCCAACCTGGTAGTTCACGCCGCTGTTCCAATTCACCCACCAATTCGGCGACACCTGGCTGCTGCCGCTCAATGAGATGAGCAAGCTGCTGGTGACGTCCCTTTGTGTCAGGCCCATCTGCGACGCCCTCACGCGATCCACATCCAGCCGGATATCCCTTTGATCCACTACCTGGTGGATGTGGACGTCGGCCGCGCCGGGAATGCCCGCTACCTTGTCCGCCAACGCCTGGGCAATCTTGTAACCGGCGGCCGCGTCGCGGCCCACCACTTGCAGGTCGATGGGCACCGGCAGGCCAAAATTCAGGATCTGACTAGTAATGTCTGCCGGCTGGAAGAAGAAAACCATATCCGGATACTTCTCCCGCAGCCGTTTGCGCAGCCGCACTTCGTAATCAGCCGTCGGACCGTGCTTTTCTCTTTTCAGCGAAATCAGCATGTCTCCGTCCGCGCTGGAAATAGTGGGGATGTCGCCTTGCGCGATGCTCTGGAAGGCATTGGGCACGCCAATGTTGTCGATAATGGAATCCAACTCGTCCGCGGGAATCAGGTCGCGGACGGTCTGGTCGAGAGCGGCGAAGCGCATTTCGGTCTGTTCAATGCGCGTTCCCGCGGGCCCCCGGGCATGCAGCTTCAACTGGCCGGAATCCACGGCGGGGAAGAAATCTCTGCCGACGAGTTGCACCAAGCCAAGCGAGGCGACCGTGAAAATCGTGAACGAGGCCAGCACCCACGCCCGGTGCCGCAGCGACCAATCCAGCAGACCGACATAACGGTAACGGAGTTTTTCAAACAGGATATTAAAGAGGTGGTGGATCTTCCAGAAGAATCCCTTGGCCTTGGCCGCCTCCCCTTCCTCACCCTGCTGGTGGATCGCCACCTCGGACCGGAGCATCTTGTAAGCCATTGCCGGGACCAGGGTTCGTGACAGCAGATAGGACGCCAACATGGCGAACACTACCGCCATGGCCAGCGGCGTGAACAAGAATTTGGCCGTTGCCGTCAGCAGCAGGACCGGCACAAACACAATGCAGATCGCAAGCGTGGATACGAAGGTCGGCACGGCAATCTGCGCGGCGCCGTCGATCACGGCACGCACCAGCGTCTTGCCCATCGCAATGTTCCGGTGGATGTTTTCGACGGCTACGGTAGCGTCATCCACCAGAATGCCCACCGCCAATGCCAGCCCCCCCAACGTCATCACATTGATGGTTTCGCCAATCAGCGCAAGCACGCACAAGGATGCCAGGATCGACAACGGAATCGAGATGCACACGATCAGGGTGCTCCGCCAGCTACCCAGGAACAACAGGATCATGAAGGCCGTCAGTCCAGCGGCAATTGCCGCTTCACGCTGTACACCGCCAATAGAAGCGCGCACGAACATGGTCTGATCCGCCAGCGGCTTGACGCTCAGTTCCGGAGGGACCAGCGCCAGGATCTTCGGCAGCGCGGCCTGTACCGCATTCACAACGGATAGGGTCGACGCTTTTCCGGTCCGCGTGACGGTCATCAAGACGCCGCGCGAACCATTGGTGCGGACGATATTTTCCTGGACTCTGAAGCCGTCGTGCACCTGCGCCACGTCCCTCATATAAACCGTGGCGCCGTTCACGGTCTTGATGGGCAGGTTGTTAAAGTCTGCAATCGCCAGAGGACTGCTGTTGACGCGGATCGGGTATTCCAGCCCCGCCAGTTTTGCCGTGCCCGCCGGCAGAATCAGATTCTGCAAGTTGAGCGCGTTCGAAACATCAATGGGAGCGAGCTGTTTGGCGTACAGTTCGTCCAGGTTCAAGTCCACCATGACGATCCGGTTTTTTCCGCCAAAGGGAAAAGAGACGCCCGCGCCCTGCACCGTACCCAACTGGGTGCGCAGAAAATTGTTGCCGTAGTCGAAGAGCTGTTGCTCGGGCAGCGTCTTGCTGGCCAACCCCAATTGCAGGATGGGCACGCTGCCGGCATCGTATTTCATCACGATGCCCGGAAAGATGCCCGGCGGCATCGCCCGGATCTGGCCCTGCATGAGGGCGGTGACCTGCGCCACGGCCATATCCACTTGCACATTGGGATGGAAGTAGATGCGCACCACGCCGATGCCGTTATAGGATTGCGATTCAATATGCTCAATGTCATTGACGCTGCTGGTGAGGCCGCGCTCAAAGTTGGTGATGACGCGCTTTTCCATTTCCTCGGGCGTCAGCCCCTGGTAGGTCCACACCACGCTGACCACGGGAATGTCGATAAACGGAAAAATATCCACCGGCATGGTGACGATGGCGACGCCGCCCAGAATGACGATCAGAATCGCCATCACCACAAAGGTGTAAGGACGGCTGAGAGCGAGGCGGACAATCCACATAATTCTATTAGGCGCCCATCTGGCCGGCCATGTCGATCATGCTGGCGGCCACCACGTCGAACTCACCTTGTTTGGCGTTGTCGGCGCGGCCACCCACGCCATGCTCGTTCGGCCGATAGATAAATCCCGTGCGCAGGCCGGCCTTCCGCGCCGCGTTGAGATCACCGGAGTGCGCCGCGCCAAGCATCAGTTCGTTCGGCTTGATGCTGAGCAATTCGGCGGCGGTCAGATACGATTCGGGATCGGGCTTATAGTGATGCGCCAGTTCGGCCGAAAGAATCAGATCCCACGGAAGGCCTGCGTTCTTGCCCATATCGGTGAGCAGAGACACGTTGCCGTTGGAGAGCGGAGCAATGGTGTATTTCTTTTTCAGCCGGGCCAACCCGGGAACTGAATCCGGCCACGGCTTCAGCCGGTGCCACACGAGATTCCAATGTTCTTTCTCAGCTTCCGTCAGGCCGTTGATATTGAACTCCTTCAGGATCTGCTCCAGGACCATGCGATGCAGCGTATCCAGCTTGGTCCAGGGCAGTTCCCCCTTACGGACCTTGTTCATGGACGGCGCGTAACCTTCGCGCCAGCGGTCGGCGAAATGGGCCCAGTCAATCTTCAGGCCCTTGCTCTTGCCCCAGGCTTCGCCCTCGGCAACGATGGAGCCACGCCAATCCACCACGGTCCCAAAGGTATCGAACACGATGGCTTTGACGCCGGAAATCCCGGAAGCCTTCCCGGCCTGGCCGCGCGCATCTTGTGGCAATAGCATCGCGCCCGCCATACTAGCACCGAAAATCTGCCCAAAATCTCTTCGATTCAAATTCTGGCGGTTGCAATTCATGTGAGCCTCCCGAGTTCTTCGGCGTACAGCGCACCTTCCGGCGTGTCCTCATGTTTGAAGAACACGAAAACATCCCGGCCGGCTGCGATCTGCTCGCGCGCCCCTTCCGCGATTTCGCGGCGGCTTGCGGGCGAATACTCCTGCTTACGAAGCCGCGCATAAACAAAGTCCGACGTAATCACGCGCGGCACTTCCAGTCTATCGGATTCAGCCAGACACAGCGCGGCGCGATGCCGCTCCAGCAGCCGGTAAACTTCGTCCACCAGCCAGGTCGGATTGCGGAACTCGAAGGTGGTCCGGATATCGGTTGGAAGCTTGCCGAGGAACGCCGTCAGCAAGTCGAGATCCACTTTAAGGTTCGGCGGCAACTGAAATAAAATGGGACCCAGCCTGCGCGTGGCTCGCAGAGGTTCCAGCGCTTTAAAGAACAGTTCCGTGAACTCAGATTCCTTCAGCCTGTTGATGTGTGTGATACGCATGTGGGCTTTGCAGGCGAACAGAAAGCCCTCGGGCGTGGCGTTCACCCAGTTTTCGAGGGTCGCGGCCTTGGGCAACAGACGGAATGTGTAGTTGATTTCCACGGCATTCAGCCGGGTGGCGTAGTGCTTGAGGAAATCCTTGGCGGGCAGCTTTGGCGGGTAGAAGTCCGGCTTCCACGACGCGTAGGCGAAACCAGATGTCCCGCAATAAAGACCGGCCATGTTGTCAGGCTACACTGCCGTACCGCTAAACTAAAGCTAGTGGGTCCACACTCCTTCGAACGAACCCCTTCAGGAAAGCATTCCCGGGATAAGGGCGTCACGCCCAAACGAACCCAGGCCGAGCGCATCCGCGAAGTTTGGCCGGACCTGCGCGAGATGATCCTGCCGCGCCGCGGCCTGCTCTTGTTGGGCCTGGGGCTGATGATCGTCAATCGCTTGAGCGGCCTGATCCTGCCCTACTCGACGCGCTTCCTTATAGATGACGTGCTGGGCAAGAAGCAGATCGAGTTGCTGGCGCCATTGGTCCTGGCCGTCGTCGCCGCCACGCTGGTGCAGGGCGTGACGTCGTTCACGCTCACGCAGCTCCTTTCCAAAGCCGGACAACGCTTGATCGCGGAATTGCGGCAGAAAGTCCAGCGCCACGTGGGCCGGCTGCCCGTGTCGTACTACGACGCCAACAAGAGCGGCGTACTGGTTTCGCGCATCATGACCGACGTGGAAGGCGTGCGCAATCTGATCGGCACCGGCCTGGTGGAATTCGTCGGTGGATTGATGACGGCGGTAGTGGCGCTAGTGATTCTGCTGAAGATCAGTCCGGTGATGACTGGATTGACCGCGCTGTTTGTTGCTGTGTTCGCGTTCGCGCTCTCCAAAGCGTTCCGTAAAATCCGGCCGATCTTCCGCGAGCGCGGCAAGATTAACGCCGAAGTAACGGGGCGACTGACCGAATCGCTGGGCGGCGTCCGCGTGGTCAAGGGCTATCACGCCGAAGAACGCGAGGCGGGTGTATTCGCGGTGGGCGCCAATAGGCTATTGGCCAACGTGGAAGCTTCGCTCACTGCCATGTCGTTTATGAGCCTCTCGGCCACGGTCCTGATGGGCATCGTCGGCGCCATCGTGATGTACGTCGGTTCGCGCCAGATCTTCGCCGGAACGCTAACGCTGGGCGAGTTCGTGACCTTTACGGCATTCTTAGCATTCCTGGTGGCGCCCGTATTTGGAATTGTGGGAATCGGGACTCAGATTACGGAAGCGCTCGCCGGCCTGGACCGCACGCACGAAGTGTTGAAGGAGCGCCCCGAAGACCAGGACCCTAAGCGCACCGTGCCTCTCGGCACCATTCGCGGGGAAGTCATCTTCGATAAAGTCAGCTTCTCTTATGAAGAGGGCAAGCCGGTGCTGTTCGACGTCAGTTTCCGCTCCGAACCGGGTACGGTGACGGCGCTGGTGGGGTCGTCGGGCTCCGGTAAATCCACCATTATTAGTTTGATTGCCGCGTTCCATGTGCCGAACGCGGGAACGGTTTCGGTGGACGGCGTGGATCTATCGGCCGTTCGCCTGGATGACTACCGCACGCAGCTGGGCGTGGTCTTGCAGGATACTTTTCTGTTTGACGGCAGCATCCAGGAAAACATTGCCTTTGCGCGGCCCAACGCCACCAAGGACCAAGTACTGCAGGCCTGCCGCATCGCGCGCGTGGATGAGTTTGCTGAAAACTTCGAAGACAAATACGACACTGTCGTCGGCGAGCGCGGCGTGAAACTATCCGGTGGGCAACGTCAGCGCGTTTCGATCGCGCGCGCCATCCTGGCCGATCCACGCATTCTCATTCTGGATGAAGCCACTTCCAGTCTCGATTCCGAATCCGAGGCGCTCATTCAAGAAGGCCTTAAATACCTGATGCAGGGGCGGACGACGTTCGTCATTGCGCACCGTCTGTCCACCATCCGGCGCGCGGATCAGATTCTTGTCGTCGAAGGCGGACGCATCGTCGAGCGCGGCACACATGAGTCGCTTTACGCTCTTGAAGGCCGCTACTGGGATTTGTATACTCGCCAGCACGGCCTGGAAACGAACCTGTTTTTGGCCCCCGGTGAAGGAGACGCAATCCCCGAATCTGAAAAAGCCGGACGGTCGAAGCCCGAAGGAGCCGGCGTGGGGGACGCCTTACGGATTCTCAGGGGCGGATAGTTATGCTATACTTCGACTTCATGCGTTTGTCCGCCAACTCGTTTCGATTTAGCTACTGGTACTTTACCGTCTGAATCGCGACGAGTGGGCTGAGCAGACAGATTTAAGGGCAACCCACTCGAAAGAGTGGGTTTTTGATTTTTTGGGAGACCCGGATGATTATTTCGATGAAACTGCACGCGACCAGGGAGGAGATCAATCATGTCCGCGAGCGCATTGAGGAATTCGGGTACAAGGTTCATTCGATCGCGGGTGAGGAGCGCGTCGTGATCGGCGCGGTAGGCATGGGCGACGTGACGGCGTGTCTGGAGTCGATCGAAGCCATGCCGGGGGTGGAGCGGGCCGTCCGCATCTCTGCTCCCTACAAATTCGTAAGCCGCGAGTTCCGCCAGGAGAAAACGCGCATTCAAGTGCGTGACACGGTCATCGGTGGCGACGAGTTCGTCACCATGGCTGGTCCCTGCTCCGTGGAGAGCGAGAAACAGATTCTTGAGACGGCCGAACTGGTGGCCAAGCACGGCGCGAAGTTGCTGCGCGGCGGCGCCTTCAAGCCCCGCACTTCACCGTATGACTTCCAGGGTCTCGAACTCGAAGGCCTGAAATTGCTGGACAAGGCCCGGCGTATCACCGGCCTGGGGATCATCACCGAAGTCATGAGCGACCGTGACGTGGAGATGGTGGCCGAGTACGCGGACATCCTGCAAATCGGCGCGCGCAACATGCAGAATTTCTCGCTGCTCAAGACGCTGGGCAAGTGCGGCCGTCCGATTCTGCTGAAGCGCGGCCTCAGTTCCACCATCAAGGAACTGCTGATGTCGGCCGAATACATCGTGGCGCACGGTAATCCGGACGTCATGTTGTGCGAGCGCGGCATCCGCACCTTTGAAACCGCCACGCGCAATACCTGCGACATCACGGCCGTTGCGGTGCTGAACGAACTGACACACCTGCCGGTGATCCTCGATCCCAGTCACGCCACCGGTAAGCGCAGCCTGGTGCCGCCACTGGCGCGGGCCGCGGTGGCCATCGGCTCCGACGGCATGATCGTCGAAGTCCACCCGAACCCGGAAAAGGCGGTTAGCGACGGCGCGCAATCCCTGGATCCCCAGCAGTGGGCGGCGATGATGGAGGATTTGAAACCTTATCTCGCACTATGGAAGCAGGCGCGCTTGAAGGAAGCTGTCGCTGTTTAGCAGCCCGTGGTAAAAGTCGAGAAACATCTCCTAAGCATGTGACCGGTGAAATGTTTCAGACGTCATAGATAGTATGGCGATGGGCAAGAGCAAACCGAAGCAAGCGGCGCTGTTTTTCAGCGCCCAAGAGATCCCCAAGGCGGCA
>CAMAVI010000034.1 GCA_945861625.1 Candidatus Sulfopaludibacter sp. SbA3 | reverse complement strand
CATGAAGGGCAGTCCCCGTCGGTGTCGTTTTCCTTCGATTTGGCTCCAGGCGTTTCGCTCGGTCAGGCTACTGCCATGATTGAAGAAGCGGCCCGCCAGAGTTTACCGGCGAGCATTCGCGGCAAGTTCCAGGGGACTGCGGCGGTGTTTCAGAACTCATTCCGGGGCATGGGATTGCTGCTGATCATGGCCGTCCTGGTCATCTACATGGTGCTGGGAATTCTGTACGAGAGCTTTATCCACCCTTTGACCATTCTTTCCGGACTTCCGGCCGCCGGTTTGGGCGCTTTACTGACACTGCTGGTATTTAAAAATGAGTTGAATATCTTCTCCTTCGTGGGCATCATCATGTTGATCGGTATCGTTAAGAAGAACGCCATCATGATGATCGACTTTGCCGTCGATTCGCAACGCAAATATGGCACGCCGCCGGCCGAGGCGATCGTGGAAGCCTGTTTGGTTCGATTCCGGCCCATCATGATGACCACCTTGGCGGCGCTGGTCGGCACCATGCCCATTGCGCTCGGGCTGGGAGCGGGCGGAGAAGCGCGTCGTCCGCTGGGCCTTGCCGTGGTCGGCGGGCTGGTGGTTTCCCAGATGCTGACGTTGTATATTACGCCGGTGATTTACACGTACATGGAGCGCTTTACCCGTTCCGGCAAGAAGGCCATGGCTGAAACCGCGATGCCTTTGACGGTCGAGCCGCAACCCGTGATGCACTAAAATTCGGCGGTCAGCGCCGGAAACTGACATCGGCGACCAGAGGCAGGTGGTCGGAAGCCATGAGCGATTGCCGGTCGCGGTGAAAACGCGCCTTGTCAATCTTCAGCTCATGATCAAGATAGATGTGATCCAGGTGCAGGAGCGGCAGCAGCGCGGGGTAGGCGCGGGTGCGCGGTACGTGCGCCGCCAGATCGGTGAGATGAAATTCTTCGGAAAGCGTACGGGTCACCAGTCCGTGATTCCAATCGTTGAAATCTCCCATGATAATTCTGTGCCCGGATACATCGAGGGCTTTCAATAGGTGGCGGTCGATGAGGCACGCCTGCGTGCGGCGTTCGCGGATTGCCGTGCCAAGGTGCACGTTGAAGATGTGCAGAAGCTCGCCGCCGGCGCGGATATCGGTGCGCAGTGCTCCGCGCGGCTCGCGCCCTTCCACGCTCAGGTCGATGGCGTGAACGCGCTCGAACTTCCAGCGGCTGAGCGTTACGTTGCCGTAAACGGCGTCGCGGTGCCGCCGGGTTTCGCCGACCGTGAACGAATAGCCGAGTTGATCCGCTAGGTAGCAAGCCTGGTGATCTTCGGGAGTACGGTCTGCGTGGTTGATCACCTCCTGCAGGGCGATGACATCCGCATCCACGGCGCGCAGGACCTGCAAGATGCGGTCGATGCGGGTGCGGCCGTCCATGCCGCGTCCCTTGTGGATGTTGTAGGTGGCGATGCGGAAGCTGCGCATGGTTGTGCCGGCTTGGGATCAGAGTTGATTTTCGATCAATGAGGCGGTCTGCTCCATGATGCGCGACCAGGCGCCGCGTCTCCGCCATACGGCCAGATCGACACGCTCACAACGCGCCAGGTCCGCCATGAAGACGGCACGCAATTGTCCCACGACGGAGTCGTCATGAAAGCACAAATTCGTTTCTTCATTCAACGCGAAGGAGCGGTTATCGAAGTTTGCCGTGCCGACGGTGGCCCAAGTGCCGTCCACCACCATGGTCTTCTGGTGCAGCATGGTAGGGGCATATTCGTAGATTTCAATGCCGGCTTCGAGCAGCCGCCCGTAGGAGCGGACGCTATTCTGGCTCGCCCACCAGGCGTCAATATGCTTCCCGGCGACCATGACCTTCACGTCCACGCCACGGACGCGCGCGGCAGCCAGCATCTCGGTCACGCGGGTGTCGGGCAGGAAGTATGGGTTGGCGATAAAGAGCTCCCGCCGGGCGCACTGAATGGCCATCAAATACGCCGATCCCACCACGCCCGCTCCGAATAGGGGAGAGCTCTGAATGGTCTGGACTTTCACCGGACCTTGCGGCGGAACTTCGGGAAAGAAAGCGGGACCGCTGATGATTTCACCGCTCGACTGCAGCCAGTTTTGCGCGAAGCCGGTTTGCAAGGCCAGCGCCGCGGGCCCCGCCGCCGCCACTTGGATGTCACGCCATTCCTCGGGACGCAGGGCGGCGCCCAACCAATGATCAGCAAGGCCGGCGCCGCCGGTAAATGCCAGCCGCCCGTCGACGATCAGCGACTTGCGGTGGTTTCTACGGTTGGCCCGGTGCAACGTATACCAGTGCAGCGGCCCGAACCAGGCAAGCTGGCAGCCTCCCGCTTCGAGGATGTGGAAAATCTCCCTGCCCAGGGTCGCTGAACCGATGGCATCCAACAGAAGCTTCACCGGAACACCAGAGCGGGCCTTTTCCGCAAAGGCCTCCGCGAAACGGCGTCCTACATGGCCGTCCCAAAAGATATATTGCTCCATGGTGATCGAGTTGGTAGCGGACTCGATTGCCACGAGCATGGCGGGGTAAAACTCGTCACCGTTGTTATAAAGCGTCACCAGGTTGCCGGGAACAAACGGCATTCCGGTCACACCTTCCAGGGTGCGTTCGAATTCCGGCGAATTCACGTCCAGGCCGACTTCCAACGGGTAGACGGCGGGATGTGTTTCCGCGGAAACGTGATAGAAAACGAACGACAGTATTCCGGCGGCGACGGCTATCTGCCAGGACCCGGATACTTGCAGCAAGAGCGCCAGCGCCAGCCACGCCCACCAAGCGCGCAAGACCGAGCGAACGCGATCGGGAAGCGTGGCGGCTCCGAAACGTTTCGGGCGCGGGCTGGAGGGCGCCAAGCGGTACAACTGCGCTCGCGGCACCCTCCGCTGAAGCCAGCGCCGGGAATCCGTAGGTTTACGGGACGCGTAAGATGCGTGCACACTACTGATCGTAGCCGAGCCGCCGCGTCCGAGGTTCATGCCTGGTACGGTTTGCGATGCCAGATCGGTCAGAAACTCAAGACCGGGCAAGGCGCGTGACGGATAATCCCGTAGGCGTGGGTGCGAAGTCTGCCCATGGTCTCCTGCAGAGCCCCACGGCCGATGACTACCAGATCGGCGCCGTGCTGCACTGCCTCCTCACGGACCACGTCAGGTACCGTTCCCGCTCCCACGCAAACCGGGACGTCGATATCGGCGGCCTTTTCCAGTTCCATCACCGCGGAACGGGCGTTCTCGCGGAGCGTTTGTTCAAATTCCTGATCCATTTGGCGTTCCGGCCAGGCCTCAATGCCGGGCACAGCGTGGACCAGCCGCAGCGACGCTCCATAGCCCTTGGCGAGGTCCGCCGCGGCACGCATGAGGGCGGCGTTGGAAGGAGCCGTGTCCACCGCGCACAGAATCTTGCGAATCACCAGATGCTCACGGTCGGAGGGCTCTCCGGTGTGCGGCGTAGTCCAGACCGGGCAATGGACGTCGTGCAGTACCTTGGCGGTGACTGAGCCCAGCAGCAGTTGGCGGAATGGCCCATAGCCATGGGAAGGCATCGTGACCAGATCCACGTCATGATCGCCCACGAAATCCACGACGCAGCGGGCCGGGTCGCCGTATTCGGCAACGCGCTCGACTTGCAGGCCGCTGAAACTACCGGGGAGCCATCCGTCCAATTCGGCTTTGACTCCCGAAATCATCTGTTGGGGATCGATGATCGGCGTACCTTCGAAACCCTGGGCGTAAAAAGGATGAGCGACACTGAGGAGCGTCACTTTCGCGCCGTGATGGCGTGCGATTGCTTCGACAAAAGGGATTGCCCCCGTGCAGCGATCCGAGAAGTCCACTGGAAATAGAATATGTTTAAAGTTTGTCATGGCCTCTTTCCTCCAATCTTCATGAATGGAAGTGCAATTCGATAGCCGTGATTTTGAGCTCTGAAAGCCAGGATTCTGGTCTTTTTGGGGCATCTAGCCAATCCGGCGCTCGTGGGGCTGCGCTAAAGTCCTCATGGCCGCCGAGGGTGGCCGAGCCAGGACCGTTCCCGGGCCGGGCCGTATTCCTCCCCTGCCTGCGCCGCAGCCAAAATAGTCAAGCCATTGAAACGACGGATGGTTGTGAAGTCACAAACCGGTCAATGACCACAACATGACCCCCGGCGTCGAAGTCGCTGCCCGATCCCGTGGTAGTATGCACAGACGAGGAGTGCCGCTTCTGCCGGACGGGCGCAACTTGCGATAAAATTTACGTTCTAATGCGTCTCCATAAACTAATCCCGATGGTGCTTCTGCTGGCGGCGTTGTTACTGATGGTCGCGCCGCTGCCAGCTCACAACGTCGCGGCAAAGGACGCCGAATTCTTGAAGCAGAGCCAGGGCGCGCAGGTCGTGCCGTTTATTTATTTGGGAGCCAAGCATATGGTGACCGGCTACGATCACCTGCTGTTCCTGTTCGGCGTCATCTTCTTTCTGTACCGCCTGCGCGACGTCGCGGTTTACGTGACGTGTTTCGCGGTGGGCCATAGCATCACTCTGCTGAGCGGCGTGCTGACGGGTATTCACTTGAACCCGTTCCTGGTGGACGCCATCATCGGACTTTCGGTGGTCTATAAGGCGTTCGATAACCTGGATGGCTTCCGGACCTGGTTCGGATTCCAACCCAATACCAAGCTCACGGTGTTGGCATTCGGCTTGGTGCACGGATTCGGGCTGGCGACCAAGCTACAGGAACTGAATCTTTCCCCACTTGGATTGGTGGGCAACATGCTGTCCTTCAATCTGGGCGTGGAGATCGGTCAACTGGTTGCACTTTCGATCATTCTCGTGGCGATGACCTGGTGGCGCGGCACGTCAGACTTTCTGAAGCACGCCGTGGCGGCGAACGTCGTGGTGATGACGCTGGGGTTCGTCTTGATGGGTTACCAGATTGCCGGCTACATGACGGAGAAGGCGGCATGACCAACGGTGTGGCCAGCGGCGTGACCAACATCGCCATGCCTTCGCGCGGCGGCTTGCTGTGGCGCGTAGGCGGGTCGATGGCGGCGTCCGCGGTCATTCTCCTCGGCTTCGTGCTGCCGGCCGAATTCCAGATCGACCCCACGGGTTTCGGCAAGTGGAGCGGACTGGGGCGCATGGCGCAGGCCGCGGCGAAGGCCGCCATGACCACATCGGCGCATACCTACAGCAGCCCGGACTACACGACTCACGAAACGGATTTGACGCTGCGGCCCGGACAGGAATACGAATACAAAGTCCGCATGAAGCCGGAGGAGACGCTGCTGTTTTCCTGGAAGTCCTCGGTGCCGCTCGAATACGACTTCCACGGTGAACCGATGAGCGGCCCGAAGGACGCCGTGAGTTACAAGGCCGGCGACGGTGCCGATCTGCACGGATCGCTGATTGCGCCATTCCAGGGAATCCACGGTTGGTATTGGAAAAACAAGAGCAAAGAGAATGCCGACATCCATCTCAAGATGAGCGGTGAATTCGTGTTAATCGAGGACTTTTAGTCTCGCTGCTATAATCGCTACTTCATAGAAAGGTTGTAGATGCATGCTGGCGTATGACCCCTCAACGAATCCGTTGAACAACAATGAATGGGCGTTTCCGTTGATGGAGATTATCCACATCACGGGTTTTGCATTTTCTTTCGGCGCCATCGCAATCGTGGACTTGCGGATGCTGGGGTTGGCGCTGCCCAAGCAAACTCCTGCGCAACTCTTGAAGGACATGGCGCCATGGACGCTGATCGGGATTGCCGTCATGCTCATGTCCGGCCCGATCATTTTTTCGTCGGACCCGTTCATGTATCTGGCCAATGGTTCGTTTCAGTTCAAAATGGTGGCGCTGGCGGCGGCGATTATCTTTAACTACACGATCCACCGCAAAGTGGCGATGTCGAACGCGGAGACAGGAACGGCGAAGCTGGTGGCGGTTGTCTCCTTGATCTTGTGGGTATCGGTAGTCTTCGCGGGCCTGTTCATCGCGTTCATCTGAAGGAAACGGAGAGAAAATTCATGGCGGACTTCTTCCTTTGGCTGCAAAGTTTTTCGATTGCGACTTACTTGCGCGAGTCGGGCCTTGCCTACCCGATCATCATGGCGACGCATCTCGCCGGAATGGGACTGTTCGGCGGCCTGATTCTGATGACGGATCTGCGCTTGCTCGGCCTGGTAATGCGAGGCGCGACGATCACCGAAGTGGTGACCCAATTCCGCCGCTGGAAGCGAATAGGGATCTTGGTGGTGGCCGGATGCGGCGTGCTGCTGGGATGGTCCAAGGCCGCTGTGTACTCGACCAATCCCTACTTCTGGCTCAAACTGACACTGCTTTCACTGGTGATCGTGCACGCGCGGGTGTTCCGCAAGAGCGTGTATTACAACACCGAAGAACTGGACCGCGCGGCGGAAATCCCGTCGCACGCCAAGTGGGCCGCGGCGTTATCGCTGCTGCTGTGGGTGGGCATGGTTGCCGCCGGGAGAATGATCGGCTACTACGAGCCGCCGCGGACGTAGGAGCGGTTAGTGCGTCATCGCGTACACGATGTAGTTGACGCCGATGCGGATGCCCAGGGCGGAGAAGCGCTCTTCATAGTGAGGGTCGTCGGCGTACTCCCAGGAATCGCCGATGTCTGAATTTGGAATGATTCCGGCAATGACGCGGCCTTTTTCATCGCTGATGCCGCGCCACTGGGGCGGGCAGCCAGCGCACTTTTCCATGGAGCCAGTGTAGAGATACCGCGCGCCTGGCACCTGGTAACGGCGGTCCAGATCGTAGACCGTGTGAAAGATGGGCGCGGCGTCGGCCAGGTCGGAAGGAATCTGCTCCGGGTACACGCGGCCCATGCTGGCCATGAAACTGTCCCACTGGTTGCGGCCCCAGAAGTCATCGCACATAAAGAAGCCGCCCCGCAGGAGGAAGTCGCGCAGCTTGGCGGCCTGGTTGTCCGTCAGTTCCCACTGGCCGGTCTGCACGGCGTAGAGGAAAGGCCAGTTGTAGACGTCGTCGCCGTCATTGAGATTTACTGGTTGTTCCACGGAGCGGGAGTCGATGCGCGTGAGGCGGCGGATTGCCCGCAGGAAGTGGCGGTCGGCGCGTGGGTAATCCTGCGTCCACATGGAGTGGCCCTGCTGCCAGGTTTGGGCGCTATAGCCTCCGAAGCCAAAGCCAAAGCCGCCCGCGCGGGGCCGGTACATCAGGCGCGCGAAGACGAATTCCGAAGGTCGCTGCCAGTCGGCGGGGAGAGGGAAGTCGTTGTATTCGATACCGGGGTATTCACGGAAAGGCCGCTGGAAGGCGTAGAGCGTGCCGCAGAGGATGGCAAGGAAGACCAGCAGGCATCCCCGGATCGTCCATGCCTTGATTAGCCGTGGCTTGCGCGCGTTTAGCAAAGCCCTCTTTCCCGCGGTGGGCGTTATTTACCGACCAGGTGCGGCACGTCGCGATTGTTCTCCGCGCAGATGAACTCGCGGATCTCTTCGCCGGCCGCCAGGTCCGACACCTGCTTCAGCACCCACGGCTTGGCGAGAACGCCAGGATCCTCGACGGTAACGGTCCTCTCCAGGTGTCCGAGATCGGGCCGGCGGAAGCGCTCGACGACGTGGAGTTTTTCCGAATGCGGATGCGCTTCCTCGTCCAGCCAGACTTCGTCCTTGAAAGTGACGCGGTCGACCACCAGCGTGTCGTCCTCCCAGTGGCCGACTGAATCTCCGTACCACAGGTCAAAGTCCGGTTGCTTGGGATGCGCGGTGCGGTTCATGCGGATCTGGCGGAAGCCGGGGCTCTCGTCATCGTTGATCACAACGATCGCGTCCTTTGTCTGCGAAAACTGGAACAGCGGGCCCATGCGCGTGATGGCGGAGGGCAGGCAGTGCGCCATGGGACTATCCGCATTGTTGTTCCCCCGCCGCTGATTGGCGACGGCGACCGCGTTCGGCAGCCACTCGGGCTTACCAGGATCGGCCACGGCGGGGCGCCACCAGACGCCGTTGAGATCAGGCTTGCCGTCCGGCATGCGCGGAGTAGCGCCGCTGGGTGGACGATGGCGCTTGGCGTCGGCGATGGCGCCCAGCGCGTCCTCGCCCAGCGTGCTGAGCTGAGTGCCTTCCTTGAGACGGATGTTCACGTCCGTGGTCTTCGCGGCCGTGACGGCAACGTCCTTCTGTGTATACGGCAGGACGCCCCGCATATTCACGGTGACATCATACTTGCCCAGAGGAACGTTGGCGATCGTGTACTTACCCCCGGCGGCTGTAGTGACTTTCAGTTCCGCGCCGGTGGCGGTGTTCTTGGCCTGGACCACAGCGCCGACGAACGGCTCGCCTTTGGGGAAGAGGACGGCGCCGGCAATGGAGCCATTCTGGGCAAAAGCCGCTGGAACCAGCAGCGTCAGGAGGCACAACAATCGTGAAATATGCATGGAGAACACTCCGGATTCAACACCAGTATACGATGGGCTGCGCCCGTGCCGCTCCGCCAGGGCCCGCCTACGCCCTGCGGCGCTGGGCTTCGCCGTGGACGGGGATCTCGATGACGGGCACGGGCTCATGCCGGTGCCGTAAACGGGCCTTCAGGCGGGTAAAGGCTATACTTACGCCGACCATGCAGGGGATCAGGACCGCGGCGCTCAGCAGAACCTGGGGGACCGTGAGGTGTTGCCGGTATTGCGCAAACCAGGGGCCGTATTCAAGGTCTACGTGAACCCAATAGACCACCAGTGACGTGGTGCCCAGTTGGCGCACCCAGCTCCATGGGACAGGGTTCAGGTACTCGCACCACAGATAGGCGAACGATCCGAGCAGCAGAGCGATGCCCAGCTTGCAGGCCACCAGCGCCGGGCTGTTGAGCCAGAATTCCGAGTGCGGATACACGCTGAAGGGAAGATCGCCGAAGTAGCGTCCGGCCGAGAGCAGGCCGAAGCCGAGCAGCGCCGACCACTGCATGACGCGGTTCCAGCCGCCGTGTTCAACCAGAGGGATCATGCTGCCGACGGCCACGCCGAAGGCTAGGAATGCGCCCCAGGGGAAGATGCTGAACATTTCCGCGCTGGGCAGGAAGTAGTCGCGAAGCGGCGTGGGGATCGAGGACCAGTTCAAATCCGAAATGACGGGTGAGAGCGCGGCAATCGCGGCTCCCGTGAGCGCCGCCCAACGCACGCGTTGGACTCCGCTGAACAGGGCCAGGAAGCTGATGAGAGCGGCCGTCGCGCCCATGACGTTCAAAATATCGACGCGCAGAAGGTCCTGCCACGGGCTGCGTCCCCAGGCGAAGATCCAGCTTTGCAGGCGAAAGGCGATCGCCAGCAGGAACAGGAAGCGCGCGCGGCGCAGGGCTTCGAGGATGCGGCGCGGCCACGGCAGGTTCTGGCGCTTGTTCATCCCCATGCCGTAGGTGATGCCGGTCACCAGCAAGAACAGCGCGGCAGCCTCGCCGCCAATGAACTGGGAAAACGTGAAGAACGCGCCGTTGCGGTCCTCCGGCCGCGTGAAGGCGTCGAAGGTGTGCCCCTGTAGCATGATGGTGGCCGCGACGCCACGCACCCAATCGATGAACGTGACCCTGGATTTGAGCGGAGAGTGCATGGATGGGGGGCGCGCCGGAAGCCTCCGACGCTTTCATTTTATCAAACGACGGGAAAACCCGGAAACCCGAAACCGGAAACCCGGGACAGTACACTCAAACACTATTTTCGGGAGATTCCCGGACCGAGCGCCGCACTGCTCTGTCGATGTCCCGCATCGCGCGCATCGTGCTCCCAGGGATTCCGTATCACATCACCCAGCGGGGGAATGGGCAGCAACAGGTCTTCCTGGACGACGCTGACTGTCATCTTTACATTGACCTCCTTCGCCATAATGCGTCCAGGGCCGGTCTGGTTGTCTGGGCTTACTGCCTCATGCCGAATCACGTGCATCTCATTGCGGTGCCCGCGAGGACTGCGGCGCTTTCGCGGGCGCTCGGTCGCACGCATGCCGATTTTGCGCGCCACTTCAACCTGCGCCGGAGGACCTGCGGACATGTCTGGCAGGCACGATTTTTCTCCTGCCCGCTGGATGGTGCGCACCTGTGGCGGGCCATGGCTTATGTGGAGCGCAACCCCGTCCGCGCCGGCATCGTAGCCGGTGCCGCGCAGTATCGTTGGTCGAGTGCAACGGCGCACCTGACCGGCTCCGACGGCGACCGGCTGTTGGACCTGAGCGCTTGGCGGCTTGAATATGATCCGCGGAGATGGAAACGCGCGTTGGAAACCAGTATCGAGGAGGAGGAACCGGGACAGCGGATTCAAGAGGCGAGTCAGCGCGGGCGGCCGTTGGGTACCGAAGATTTCATAGCGGGACTGGAACGCGAGGCAGGCCGTCGGCTGCGCCCTCTTCCCGTGGGCAGGCCCAAGCAGAATGGACAGGGCCACGACGGGCAGCTTAGTCTCACAAATGGTGTTTGAGTGTACTGTCCCGGTTTTCCGGTTTTCGGTTTTAGATTTTACTTCGCTTGGCCGGTGGCGGGGCGCGTAATGTCGATGCCGCCCTTGAAATAGGCGCCGTCTTCGATGACGATACCGGCGGTCTTGACGTCGCCCACCAGGTTGGCGCCCGCGCGGAGCGTGATGCGCTCCACGGCTTCCACGTTGCCCTTCACGGAGCCCGCGATAATCACTTCCTTGGCTTTGATATCGGCTTCGATCTTGCCCTTGGCGGCGATGGTCAGCCGTTGGTCGAGCTCCAGTTTTCCGGCCAGTTCGCCTTCGACCAAGATCTCTTCGGCGCTGGTGACCGTGCCCTGAATACGGATGCTGGGGCCGACCACGGTGGTGCCGCCGCGGGAAAGCATGGATGGTGTTGGTGAGCTCATAAGTTCGCGCCTGCGACTACGTTAGCACGGCAACGGCCATCGCGGCAGCCATGGCTGAAATGCACCGCCCGCGGTGGTTTTTGCGCACGAATCTTTCTATCATGAGGTCGTCTTATCAACTACTTACGAAGTGAAGTGATTTGGTCCTCCAGATGCATCTCGGAGGACGAATGGTGATCACTATGAGAAAAAACAGAGCGGTAAAAACTGGACTCCTGGCTGTAATGCTTTCCGCAATGCCAGCCTTTGCGCAAGAGGCGGCACAGTACGGCGCGCCGCAGGGCGAATGGCGCAGAATGGGTCCGCCTCCACAGGGCCAGCAAGGCCCGCCGCCCGCCGCGCGGCCGGTTCCTCCTGCATTGACCATCGCGCCGGGGACATTCCTGACCATTCGCGTGAACCAGGAACTTTCTTCGGATCGCAATCAACAGGGCGACGCGTTTTCCGCCGTGCTGGTTAAGCCGGTCGTGGTCGACGGAGTTGTCGTTGCCGACCGCGGACAAGTGATTCAGGGCCGCGTTTCGGATGCCATGAAAGCGGGGCGGCGCAAAGGCACCTCCCGGTTGGGTCTTGAATTGACGGACATGACGCTGGTGGACGGGCATCAGGTGCCCGTGCGTACGCAGTTGGTGAGTCGCAGTGGAGGGACTTCCGCCGGCCGCGATGCGACGGCAATTGGAACGACTACCGCAGTTGGCGCCGCCATCGGTGCTGCCGCGGGCCGGGGTGAAGGCGCGGCGATCGGCGCGGGAGCCGGCGCGGCCGCCGGTATTATCGGCGTTCTGCTCACGCGCGGACACCCGACTATGGTTTATCCCGAGCAAGTGCTCACGTTCCGCCTGGAAACCCCAGTCCCCGTTTCCACCGACCGTGCGCCGCAGGCGTTTCGCGACGTGAATCCGGGCGACTATCAGCAGCCCTCCGACGAGCCCAGGCTGCGGCCGCTTCCGGTTGCTTCGGCTCCCTATTTCGGGCCGTCCTGGGGTTCGTATGGCTATCCCTACGGTTGGGGCTGGGGCCCGTCGATCGGAGTTGGATTCGGCTACGGTGGCTTCTATGGCGGGCGGGGTGGATTTTACGGCGGCCCGCGTGGCTTCTACGGCGGACGTCGCGGACGCGGGCGCTGGTAACCACCCGGCGCCCGATGGTAGCCTGGAGTGGTGAGCCGACCTTTAGCCCGCTACGCTCCGTCTTGGTTGTACCTCTCGCTCTTGGTGGCTGCGTTTTGCGGTGCACTATTGAGCGGGTGGATGGGATTGCGCTGGACGCCGAGCTGGATCGCGTCGGCGTTGTTTGCGGTCTCCGGCGTGGTGGTTGGAGTACTGGCCCTGCGCCCGGTCATTGAGATTCACCCGGCGTATCTCGCGATCGGGAAGGTGACGATTCCTTGGCTGGAAATCCAAGGCGTGGATCAGACCGGATGGAACTCGCCGCTGGCTCTGTTCTTGACGCTGAGGGGGCATCATCGCATCCTGGTTTTTTATGCTGGAGACAAGGAGTCCTGCGGCAGCCTGCTTCGCCATATTCAGCGGCTTTCCCACGCGGCGCTACTGGACGGAGTTCCGCACCGCGAATTTTGGGGTGAACCGCCAGTGGAGTCCGCGCAGCGAGCAAGTGATTCCAGTCCTGCCGGTGGGGAAGCGGATTCTTCACGCGAGACAGGAAAACTTCTCCAGGCTGTCCGCCGGGACGCTCCCGCGCGTTACCCTCTGCTCTGTCCGGAGGACGAGGAAGAAGTGGAACGCATGTTCCGGCTCCTGAAGTCCGTCGGCCATCTGGAGTCAAGAGACTCCGAAGAAAAGTAACGGCGCGCAATTCCGTGGGATTGAAACTTCGCACAGCATTCACGATCGGCGCGATCGTGCTGTTCGGCATCGTATTTCGCGCGCGCGTCCTCAGCGCGATGGGGGCGTTCCTCGTGCACGCGGACCCTCCGCAGAAGGCCGATGTAGCCGTGGTGTTGGCCGGGGATGGCTGGGGACGCCGCATTCTCGCTGCCGCGCAACTGGAACGCGACGGCTACGTTCCCAAAGTCATTGTCAGCGGGACGGACGGGGCTTATGGCAACTACGAATGCGACTTGGCGATTCCGTTTGCCGTCCGCCATGGATTTCCGGATTCGTACTTCGCGCACTTGGAGCACCACGCGCGATCCACGCTCGAAGAAGCCCAGGCGGTGGTGCCGGAGTTGCGCCGCCAGGGGTACAAGCGCGTCATGATTGTGACCAGCAATTATCACACGCGCCGGTCCAAGAGCGTTTTTCAGAACATGGCGCCGGATCTTACCATCCTGATGGGCGCGGCCCCTGATGAATTCTTTACGGTGGATGGCTGGTGGCACAAACGTGAAGCGCAGAAGATTCTGTTCACCGAATATGAAAAATTGATCGCCTACTGGCTGGGGATTTAGTACCAGCTACGAATGCGCACGTCGATTCCGGTGCCCTTGAGCGCGTTCTCGAAATTTTTCAGATTGGACTTGCCGTAGTGATAGGGGTACACGACCTTGGGGTGGAAAGCCTTGACGGCAGCGGCGGCTTCCAGCGGCGCCATCGTATAGGGAAGAATCATAGGCACAAAGGCGACGTCGATGTTTTTGAGCGCGCGCATCTCCGGGATGCCTTCGGTGTCTCCCGCGAGATAAATCCGCAAGCCCCCGTAAGTGACCACGTAGCCGTTTCCACGGCCCTTGTCGTGAAATAGCTCGCCGGGCGCCGGGCCACGCTTCAAGTTGTACATGGGGATGGCTTCGATGATCCATGCGCCGAACTTCCTGGTCTCTCCGTTCTTCATGACCACGCCGCCGGGCACGTCACCCGCCGCCGCGCCGGGGATGACTACCGTCGTCCCGGCCTTGCGGACCTTGGCGAGGCTGGCCTTGTCGAGGTGGTCTTCGTGAATGTCGGTGATCAATACGAGGTCCGCTTTCGGCACGGAGCCGAAGTCCGGGTCGCTGGCCCCGAAGCCACTCACGGCGGGATCGACCTGTATCACGTTGCCGCCGGCTGCAAGGGTCAGGCTTCCATGCTGGATGGGAGTAATTTTGACGACTCCAGCACGGGACTGGAATTCTTCTGGGACGGGGGCAGGGAAAGCTGCGATCGAAGCGAGGCAAAGCAGGAAGGCCGCTGCTTTCATGCGGCCATTATACGACGCGATAGAGTGAGGGGTATAGTGAGAATGATGCTGGTACGAGTGCTGTTTTTCACGCTGCTGGCCGCGGTCCCGGCGCTCGCGCAAACCGGGTGTGCCGATGTCCAGGCCTGGAGCGCGTGTGAATTAGACTTCGATCTGATGGCGGGCGAGAATCCCGCGCAAATTCAGTTGCACGCGGAATTCCGGTCCCCCCGCCATAAGACGTACTTGCTTCGCGCGTTTGTCGAAGGGTCGAAGCTGGTCATCCGTTTTACGCCGACCGAGTTGGGCACCTGGGACTACCGCCTGACCAGCAGCCTGAGCCGCCTGGACGGGAAAACCGCGCAGCTCACCGCGCGGGAATCCGATGCGCCCGGATTCATACGCACCGCCAACGTGCATCACTTCGCGACGGAAAATCAGAAGCCGCATCTCTGGACGGCAGCGGCCATGGACCGCTTTGTGGCGCTGCCGCGCGCGGAATTTGACAGCGCCTTGGATCAATACGCGCGGGACAAGTTCACGCATCTGCGCGTGGTGCTCGACGCGGGCGCCGACTTGCGCGAAGCCGCCGAACGCATCCGCTCGATCAACGCCAAGGGTTTGACCGCAGACATCGTATTGGCGGCCATTCCGGCGGAGGCGGGACCGCGCGCGCAATATGCCGGCGAGATGGTTTCCCGTTTCGCCGCGTTCAATATTACCTGGGCCGGCTTGCCGTCGTTTGAAGCGACTCCACATGGCCGCGCGGTTCTCAAGGACGCCGGCAGACTGCTGCAGAAGCTGGACCCATATGATCATCCCCGGACCACGCTGGCTGCCGCGACTTCCGCCGCGCTGGCCGGCGATGGCTGGATGAACATGCTGAGCTACGGAACCGTGGACGCCAATGTCGGTGCGGTGGAGCATCAGTTCCACCAACGCCCGGCTCTCAACACGGGGATCCAGACACAGCGCGATCTGTGGAACGCGACAATGAACGGGCAATATCCGGCAGGCGGTTCAGGCCCCGCCATGAAAGTGTGGGCGGAGTTCATGGCCAAAAGCAGGTACTGGGAACTGGAGCCGTATTTCGATGTCGACGGCGCGCGCGCCGTGGCGCTTGAGGGAATTGAGTACATCGTTTACGTGGAAAAACCTGGTTTGGTCGAACTGACCGTGGAGAATCACAACTATGACGTCGCGTGGATGAATCCGGCGACAGGCGACCTGCTTCCGCAGAAGGATTACAAGGGAATGCACTTCACCGGCGAGCCTCCCGATAAGACCCACGACTGGGTACTGCGGGTGTCGCGTGAGGGACGCAAGGAAGGCATGCTCAAGTCTTACAAGTTCGATTCGCGCCGGGTTCCGGTACAGGAAGTCGAACAGAACCCTCTGCGGATTCCCTTTGAAATCGCCGCGCCGGAAGGCGACCAGATTTCATTGGCGCGGCCGGCGAAATTCGCTCTCAAGATCAAGCGCGACACGCGCGGGACGCGTTCGCTGCTGGTGGAATGGACGGCCGAGGTGGCCCTCGACGGTGAAGGATACCGCGTCGTGGGAACCGGCAGGGAAGGGACGCTGGCCATTCCTTCCTCGATCGCCAACAAGTTCCCGGCGGTGATGAGTCTGCGCGTACTGCTGCTCAACGCGAACGGAAAGGCCTACACGTTGGATAAAGTGTACCGGCTGGTTCCGTAGGCGTGCGCATTCTTTCGCTGGATACAACCGGTGAAACCGGCAGCATTGCGTTGGTGGACGCGGGCGGTGTGATCGAAGAGCATACGCTGCACTCTCCCGGGGGCTTCGCGCATACACTCTTTCCCGCGATCGAACAACTGTTGGCGCGGCACGAGTTGACGTTGGCATCCCTCGACGGATTCGCTTCGGCATCCGGCCCCGGATCTTTCACGGGAGTCCGCGTGGGGTTGACCGCGGTGAAGGGGCTCGCTGAGGCCACCGGGCGCGGGGTGGTTGCCATTTCCAACTTACAGGCTTTGGCGTCTTTCGGGACAAAGCGACTGCGCGCGGTTGTGCTTGACGCGCGGCGCGGAGAGATTTACGGCGCTGTGTACGACTCCTCGTTGCATCCCATCCGTGAGGAGGAGGTCGGCAGCCTGCCCTTCTGGCTGGATTCGCTGCCGCAAGGCGAGATGGAGTTCATCACGCAGGGATTCCCGCTGGAATATTCCTGCACGAAAGCTCCGCTCGCGATTGCCGGAGCCATCGGCCGGATTGCGCGCGAGAAGTTTCTTCGCGGCGAAGCGCGGGACCCGGCGGAAATTGACGCGAACTACGTGCGCCGGTCCGATGCCGAGTTGTTCTGGAAGGAGGCCTAACGGTCGATATAGATAATGCCGCGGCGGAGGGCCAGCGTCACCGCGTGCGTGCGGTCGGAAGCGCCCAGCTTGGACAAGATATTCTGCAGGTGCATCTTGACCGTTCCTGCCGCCGTGCCCAGAAGAATGCCGATTTCCTTGTTGCCATAGCCCTTGGCCACGTGTTGCAGCACTTCGATTTCGCGCGGCGTAAGCGCGATTTGCGGGAAGTGCTCGCTTAGCCGCTCGGCGACTTCGGGCGGCATCAGCCTCTTGCCCGAATGCACAACGCGGATGGCGCGCACAATTTCCGTGTGTACCATCTCCTTCAGCAAGTAGCCGCGCACGCCGGCTTCCAGGGCGCGGTAAATCTCCTGATCGCCGTCGTAGCTGGTGAGCGCCAGGATCTTCGCTTCCGGATCGATTTGGCGGATCTGCTTGGTCGCTTCAATGCCGTCCATTCCGGGAAGGCGAAGATCCATGAGGGTGACTTCCGGACGATGGGTGCGGAAAGCCTCGAGGGCGTCCTGTCCGCTGCCGGCCTCGGCCACCAGCTTGATATCGGGTTCATTGGCAAGTATGGCCGCGATTCCTTTTCGTACGAGAGGGTGATCGTCGACACACAAAATAGTGATGGGATTGCTCATCGGACTGCTCATGGGACGGCCTCTACTGTTTCTACTGGAGATGCCAGCGCGTTTTCTTGACCGGCGGGCACGTGGACGGAAACCGTCGTGCCTTGGCCGGGTGCGCTGGAAATATCAAATTCGGCGCCGATCTGACTGGCGCGTTCCCGCATACCAACCAGACCGTAATGCCCGCTATCGCTGCCGGCGTCATTCCGGTTAACCGCGATAAAGGATGGGGAAAGTCCGCGGCCATCGTCGTAGACAATCAGGTGCAGCGCCCGCGGCGAGCAGGTCAATGCCACTTCAATCGTGCTGGCTCCGGAGTGTTTGATCGAATTCGTAATGGCTTCCTGGGCGATGCACAGCAGATTGTATTTTACGTCCGCGGGCAGGTGCTGATGGCCGTCATCCAGATGCAGCTTGAGTTTGATGTCGCGTTCCTGGGTGAGTTGGCGCGCGGCGTCCGCGATGGCATCCGCGAGCCCGGCTTTTGGTCCGGTTCCGGCGCGCAATCCGGCTACAGAGCGGCGGGTCTCCTGCAGGCAGATGCCCGCGTCGCGGATGATCTCGCTCAGGGCTCGCTGGTCGGCGGTCGACTGAAGCCGGCGGGCGAAGGCTTGCATCTGCATGGTGATGCCGGAAAATCCCTGAATCAGCGTGTCGTGCAGTTCACGCGCGATGCGGCTGCGCTCAGCCAGCACCATCACAAATTGCGCACGTAACTGCCGCACGCGGAAACGATGGAAAGCCCACACCAGCAACACCAGCAAGGCCGTGCTGAGCGCAATGAACCACGGGCGTTGGTACAGGTGCGGGAGAATTTCGAAGTCCAGAGCGCTGGTGGTTTCTTTGCATGGGAAGCTACCGTTGCAAGCCGCGACGCGGAACCGGAATTTCCCCGGCGGCAGATTTGTGTAGAATGCCTCGCGGCGGCTTCCGGCTTCGGTCCAAGTCTTGTCGCGGCCCTCCAGCATATAACGGAACGTGAGCCGGCTGGCCGAAACAAAAGTAATTGCCGTGTAACGGAGCGAAACGCCGTCGGTTCCCGGGTCCAACTGGATCGCGCGGCCGGTGTCCATGCTGGCCCCGTTTACCGTTACCTCTTCTATCCTCACGGGGGGGACGCCGCCGCGAACTCCGGGTCCGGGCGTGAACGCCAGCAAAGAGTTGGTGCTGGAGAACCACAGGCGGCCGTCCTGGCTCCTTGTACCAGCGGGGTGCACTCCGGGCGTTCCTTGTTGCGACCGGAAACCATCGAGTGGAGTATAGGGCGTGCTGGTGATCTTGGCGACCTTTCCGCCGGCGTACTGGAACAAGTCAGACCGGTTGACCCAGAAGAAACCGTTGCTGCACACCATCCACAGGCGGTCCGCGCCATCCGCGACGACACCGTAAATCTCATTGTCGAAGAGGCCATCCCGTATCAGGAAACGCGAAAATTTGTCCTTGCGCCACATCCCGAGGCCCGCGCCGTTCGCGCCCATCCAGACCACGCCTTCCGGGTCCGTGTAAATCGAGTTCACATCCTGGAAGCGGAGGCGGGGTCCCGGCGTTGAGTTGTCTTCAAATTTTTGGACGGCGCCATTCTTGTAGAGATACAGACTCTCGTGTTCCAGCGCCAGTAACATGGTTCCATCTTGCGTTTCACCGATGGCCGCGATGGGCCCGGCCAGTTCCTTGGCCAAAACGGCCGGCGTAAAGAAATACCCATCGCGAAAAATCGCGACGCCTTTTCGCGTGCCGGCCCACAGGTCTCCGTTGTGATCCGTGAACAGGGATAGGACCTCGGAGGAAGGCAAGCCTTGCTCGACCCCGTAGTTTCCCCGGAGCTGCCCGTCCCGCACGCGCCGGAGGCCTCGTTCCGTACCCACCCAAAGAGCGCCGTCACCCGATTCCGTAAGAGAGGTGACCCTGCCCGATCCCAGATTGGCTACCGTCACAAACAGACGTCCATCAAAGCGAGCCAGGCCCCCTTCCAGTGTTCCTGCCCAAAGTACGCCGCGGCGGTCCGCGAATACCGGTCCCATGTTGTTGCCGGGTAGACCCTCGGTACGCGTGTACCGGGTGGAGGAGCCATCCAGGAATTGGTCCAATCCATTCTTGGTAGCCACCCAGAGAGTTCCTTCGTTGTCTTCACCCAAAGCGGCCACCGTGTTTTGCGAAAGTCCATCGCTGGTGTCATAGCTTTCGATGTCACCGCCGCGAATCCGGCTAAATCCCTTGCGCGTGCCCACCCAGATCGCACCACCCGATCCCGGCGCCACGGTAAGGATCACATTGTCGGCAATCCCATCCTTCGTCGTATACAGCGTTTCCTGCTGGCCTTTCAGGCGGACCAAGCCCTTGCCCGTTCCGATCCACACATCTTTGCCGACACAAATCAACGACCGGATTGCCAGTTCACCGCTCACCGAACGCAGCCGCACCGGCGAAAACTTGCCGCCGTCGAAAGATTCCAGGGAAGATCCCCCGCCCAGCCAAACCTTTCCATCGGAGTCCTGGCAACCGGCAATGGGGCGCGTCGAGAAGGGGGCGGGAGCCTGCAGTATCTCGAACTGGTCCCCGCGGAAGCGTACGAGACCAGTGGCCGTGCAGGTCCATATCTCACCACTGATTCCCATGAATACGCAGGAAAACTCCTTGGTCGGCAACCCGTCACTTTCAGTGAATACTCTTACCGCGTGGGGCGCGACGCGGATCAGGCGATAATCGTCGGCGGTCATCCAGATGTTTCCCGCGCGATCTTCTTCGATATCGCGGGCCCAAACGTCATGCAGGGAAGGTTGCTGTAACGCAGGGACAGGAGAAAAACGGTCGCCATCAAAGCGGATCACGCCTTCCTGTGTTCCCAGCCAGAGATAGCCATCGCTGGTTTGCTTGACAACCGAGATAAACGCCGGCTGAATGCCCTTCTGTACCTGCCGGATGCGATGGGAATACTGAGTGATTTTATGATCCGGGTTCAGTGCCGCTGCCGTGCCGCAGAATAGATAGACGCCAGCCAGCCAAGTGGAGACGTAGGGGGCCAGCGTGCGTTGGCTTGAACGTGAGGTAAACAACATAAAGCTTTCCGCCTTTATTGTCGCGCAGACGGGCCGAGATTACACCTCTAGGGACAATCCGATGCCGGCCAACCAGGAGGGCGGTCACCGGAAGTTTTGAATCTCCCCACGGGCCCCGTTTTAACCTTCTGGCGCAGCGATGCGCGATACTAAAAAAGAGGAACAGAATGTCGCGGTTCTGTACGCGGTTCTGTACCTACTAACTCACATGACTCGAAGCGGCACAAGTGTGGTCGATCTCGTGCATGTTGTTACAATTAAGTTTTATACTTGATCCATGGGTGGGAGGCTGAGTGAAGCGGACGAATACGGACGATCCATCGTATTTTCATAAGGTCGTCGATTGTCAGTGGGCGTGTCCAGCGCACACCAACGTACCGGAATATATCCGGCTCATTGCACAAGGGCGTTTTACCGACGCCTACATGCTGAATCGCGAATCCAATGTGTTTCCCGGTATTCTCGGGCGCACGTGTGACCGCCCCTGCGAGCCGGCCTGCCGTCGCGGGCGTCTGGACGGAAAGCCGGTTGCGATTTGCAGGCTGAAGCGCGTAGCCGCGGACTTGAAGGGTGAGATCGGTCATCTTCTGCCGCAGGCGCCGGCGAAAAAGAACGGGAAACGCGTCGCTTGCATCGGCGCGGGTCCTTCGTCGCTGAGCGTCGCCAATGATCTGATGCCGCTCGGCTACGAAGTGGTGATGTTTGAGAAGTACGACAAGCCCGGTGGCTTGATGCGCAGCAACATCCCTTCATTCCGGCTTCCGGAGCATGTTCTTGGCGATGAAACCGCGGCCATTCTGGATATGGGCGTGGATATCCGCTACAACTCGCCTGTCAGCAGCATGAAGGACCTGCTGGGTCAGGGTTTCGACGCCATTTTTGTGGGCAGCGGAGCGCCGCGCGGCAAGAACCTGGATCTTCCCGGTCGCAACGACACGGATCGTATTCACCTCGGGATCGACTGGCTGGAGTCCGTCGCCTTTAACCATATCGAATCGATTGGTGAGAAAGTGTTGATCATCGGCGTCGGCAATACGGCCATGGATTGCTGCCGGACCTCGCGCCGATTGGGTGGCAAGGACATCAAGGTGATGGCCCGCCGGCCGCGGGCCTACTTCAAGGCGTCGTCATGGGAACTCGAAGATGCCGAAGAAGAAGGTATTGAGATCGTGATCAACCATGCCCCCAAACGTTTCGTGTTGGAAAACGGGGTTCTGAAGGGCATGGAATTCGAGCGCTTGGAGTGGGACGCCGATGCTAAAAAGTCCCGTGTCATTGACACCGTGATCATCCCGGCTGACGACGTGATCTTGGCGATCGGCCAGGAAAATTCCTTCCCCTGGATTGAGCGTGATATCGGCATCGATTTCGACAAGGGGGATATGCCGGCGGTCGATGAGACGACCATGCAATGTTCACGTCCCGGTGTTTTCTTCGGCGGCGACGCAGCCTGGGGTCCCAAGAATATTATCTGGGCTGTGGCCCATGGTCACGCCGCGGCCATTTCCGTGCACAACCATTGCCAGGGGATTCCGGTGACGGAGCGGCTGCCGGATCGCATGAATCTGATCAGCCAAAAAATGGGGCTCAGCGAGTGGAGCTATCACAACGACTACAATCCGGTGGCGCGCCAGAAGATGAAGCACGTCGATCTCAAGCGCCGCTTCGAGGAATTGAGTCTTGAAGTGGAGCTGGGCTTTGACGTCGAGCAAACCGCGCGTGAGGCGCAGCGCTGCCTCAATTGCGACGTGGAGACGGTATTCACCGCCGCCAAATGTATTGAATGCGATGCGTGTGTCGACATTTGCCCACTACTGTGCCTCACCATCACCCGTGACGGTGAAGAGGCCGAGGTGCGCGACCGCCTTTCCGCGCCGGCCGTGAATCCGGAGCAGGCGCTGTACGCCTCCGTGCCGCTACCGCAGACCGGCAGACTCATGCTCAAAGATGAGGACCTGTGCGTTCATTGCGGCTTGTGCGCCGAACGCTGTCCCACCGCGGCCTGGGACATGCTGAAGTTTGAGCTCGAAATTTCATACGCGGGTAAGGCGGCGCACGAGCCCGCCTTGGCGCAGGTTTAGTAAAGGATCAATTGCGTGCATCAGCTCCTACGGACTCGAGTGAATGACTTTGCCATCAAGCTGGGGAATGTGAATGGCACCGGCTCGGCGAGCGCCAACAGCCTTCTCATGCAGGCTATCTTTCGCATGGGCATCCCGGTTTCCGGCAAGAATCTGTTCCCCTCCAACATTCAGGGTCTGCCCACCTGGTACGAAATCCGCGTCAATAAAGACGGCTATACGGCGCGTGCGTTGGAATACGATTTGATCATTGCGATGAACTCGCAGACCTATGCCAAGGATGTGGCGGAAGTCCGCGAGGGCGGTTATTTGCTCTACGACTCCACCTGGCCGCTGGACCCGCATCTGCGCCGCGATGACATTACGATTCTAGGCATCCCTTTCTCCCAGATGTGTAATGAGAGTTTCGGAGAATCACGCGAGCGGATCCTCATGAAGAACATCGCGTACGCCGGAGCGTTGGTGGCCATGCTCGATGTCGACATGGGCGTGGTCGAACAGCTTTTGGACGAAAAGTTTTCGACCAAGAAAGCTATGCGCGAGTCCAACCTCAAGGCCCTGACGCTGGGTCACGACTACGCCAAGCAAAACTTTTCTTGTCCCTTGCCGTTTCATCTGGAGAAGATGGACGCCAACGGCGACAAGATTCTGATTGACGGCAACACGGCGGCGGCGTTGGGCTGCCTATACGCGGGCGCGACGGTGGCGGCGTGGTATCCCATCACGCCAGCCACCTCCATCATGGACGCCTTCCGGGAGTTCTGCGAACAATACCGCAAAGATCCCCAGACTGGCGAAAACAATTTTTGCGTTCTACAGGCCGAAGACGAGTTGGGCGCCATCGGCATGGTAATTGGTGCTTCCTGGAACGGGGCGCGCGCGTTTACCTCCACTTCCGGTCCCGGCATATCACTGATGAACGAGCTGCTCGGCTTAGCCTACTACGCCGAAATCCCTGCTGTCGTGATCGACGTACAGCGTGTGGGGCCGTCCACCGGTATGCCGACGCGCACGCAGCAAGGCGACCTGATGGAAGCCGCGTACGCCTCCCACGGCGACACCAAACACATCCTACTGTTTCCGTCCAACCCGGCCGAGTGCTTTGAATTCGCGCCGAAGGCTTTCGACCTTGCCGAGCGGTTTCAGACGCCGGTGTTCATGATGACGGATCTCGATATCGGCATGAACGACTGGGTGGTGCCCAAACTGAAGTGGGATGAAAGCTACCGTCCCGATCGGGGACGCGTGCTGACCGCCGAACAACTCAGCCAGATGGCCAAGTTCCAGCGCTATCACAACGAAGACGAAAATTCGATTGCGGCGCGCACGCTGCCCGGCATCCATGCGAAAGGCGCGTTTTTCACGCGCGGTTCCGGGCACAACAAGTTTGGCGGTTATACCGAGACGCCCGATGAATATCAGGAAGTGCTGGACCGCCTGCTGAGAAAACATAAGGCGGCGGCGAAGTTTGTTCCGGCTCCTCTGGTGCAGACACGTCCGGGCGCCCGCATCGGGATCATCACCATTGGCGGCTGCGATCCGGCGGTGCGCGAGGCCGTGGACATTCTCGCCGCGCGTGGAATCGTGGCTGATTACATGCGCATCCGCGGATTCCCGTTTGACAGTGGCGTGGAAGAATTCATCATGAGCCACAACTATTGTTTTGTGGTCGAACAGAATCGCGACGCCCAGCTCCGTTCGCTGCTGGTTCTGGAAACTGCCGTGCCCAAGGACCGGCTGCGCTCCGTGCTGAGTTACGGCGGCTTCCCGTTGAGCGCCCGCCACGTAGTGGAGCCGGTCATCGCGCAGGTTCCGCCGGAATTGTTGAACGCGCGGCCGAAGTCAGAAGACGCCCACCGGACCGTGGTGTCCGATACCTGGGAGTAATCGAAAGAAATGCCATCCATAACCAAACCCGTTGCCGTACACCCGAGTCTGCATCGCAATGCCATTGGGCTGAACCTTCGCGATTACGAAGGAGCCATGTCCACGCTGTGCGCCGGCTGTGGCCACGATTCCATCACCGCGGCGCTGATCCGGGCGCTGTGGGAACTGTCGATTGAGCCGCATATGATCGCCAAGCTGAGCGGCATCGGGTGCTCCTCGAAGACCCCGACGTATTTTGTGAATGGCGCGCACGGCTTCAACTCCGCCCATGGACGCATGGCCGCCATCGCCACCGGCGCCAATGCGGCCAACCGCGAGCTCACGTATATCGGAGTGTCGGGCGACGGAGATTCGCTGTCGATCGGCCTCGGCCATATGTGCCACGCCATCCGCCGCAACGTGAAGATGCTTTACGTCATCGAGAACAACGGCGTGTACGGCCTGACCAAAGGCCAGTTCTCGGCGTCGGCCGACGTGGGCTCCAAGAGCAAGCGCGGCGAGGCCAACCGCATGACGCCAATCGATCCGGTCATGCTGGCGCTCAGCATTGGGGCTACTTTTGTGGCGCGCAGCTTTTCGGGCGACAAAGAGCAGTTGGTGCCGATCCTGAAAGCCGCCATCGCGCACCGCGGATTTGCCCTGGTGGATGTGATCTCTCCGTGCGTGACCTTTAACGATCACAACGGCTCCACCAAGAGTTATCTGTACACCCGGAAACACATGCAGCGGACCACGGAGGCCGACTTCGTGCCGCCCGCGTCGGAGATCCTGGCCACCATCGGGCCGGTTGGGAGCACTACGGTGACCATGCACGACGGCAGTGTAGTGCGGTTCAACGCGGTTCCCAAGGACTACGATCCCACCGACCGGAAGAAAGTTCTTAATTATTTGCAGGAAAACCAGGGTTCGATTGCGACCGGGCTGCTTTACGTCGATGAGACAGTTGCCAACATGCATGAGATGAACGCAACGCCCGCGGGGCCGCTGTGGAGCCTTCCTTACGAGAAATTGTGCCCCGGAACGGCGGCGTTGAATGAACTGCAGGAAGATTACCGCTAGGAGGATGTAACTGCTTTGGGTCTGTCAATCGGTGTCTTAAGGGAAACGCTGGCGGGCGAACGCCGCGTGGCGCTGGCTCCTAAAGTGATCGACCTGCTGGTGAAAGCAGGAGCCAGCGTCGTGCTGGAACGCGGCGCGGGCGAGGAATCGGGCTTTCCCGACGCGGAATATACGGCCAAGGGCGCGACCATCGCGGCGAGTGCTTCCGCGGTTGCGGAAAGCGCTCAGATCCTGTTGACTGTGCGCGCGCCGGAACCCGCCGGCCTGGTGCGCAAGGGGCAGATTGTGATCGGCATGGCCGATCCCTTGAGCGATCCGCAATTGGCGGCCCGTTATGCGGAAGCCGGCGCGACTTTGTTTTCGATGGAACTGGTCCCGCGCATCACGCGTGCGCAAAGCATGGACGTGTTGTCTTCGATGGCCTCCATCGCCGGATACAAAGCCGTATTAATCGCCGCCAGTACGTTGCCGCGCATGTTTCCTATGATGAGCACGGCGGCGGGTACGGTGGCTCCCGCTCGTGTGCTGATCCTCGGCGCGGGCGTGGCCGGATTGCAGGCCATTGCGACGGCCCGCCGTCTGGGAGCCGTGGTCAGCGGCTATGACGTGCGTTCCGCTGTGAAAGAACAGATTGAAAGCCTGGGCGCCAAGTTTGTAAACATCACGCTCGGCGCTGCCGGAGAAGGGCAGGGCGGCTACGCGCGCGCCTTGACTGACGAAGAAATCCGCAGCCAGCGCGAACAGATGGCCGCGGTTCTCAAAGAAATGGACGTAGTGATCACAACAGCAGCCGTGCCGGGTCGTAAGGCTCCCATCCTGATTACGCGGGAGATGGCTCTGGGCATGAGCCCGGGCTCGGTGATTGTCGATCTGGCGGCTGAGCGCGGTGGTAATTGTGAGCTGACCAAGGCCGGGGCCACCATCGTTGAAAACGGCGTGACCATCGTGGGTCCGGTCAACGTGCCTGCTACGGTGCCCAATCACGCCAGCCAGATGTACGCCCGCAACCTGGTCACGTTTCTGAAGAACATGATGACCAAGGAAGGCACCCTGAATATCGATACCGCCGACGAGATCACGCGCGATACGCTGGTGGTGCGCGACGGACAGATCGTGAATGCACGCGTGCAGGAACTGCTGGGCGTCACTGCTTCCCGGGCCTGAAAGAGAATCCCTCAAGATAATATGAGCAACGAGATCGAAATTAGTTTGTATGTTCTGGTTCTGGCGGTCCCGCTAGGTCTGGAGCTGGTGCGCAAGGTGTCGCCGCTGCTGCACACTCCGCTGATGTCGCTGACCAACGCCATTTCGGCGATTTCTGTTGTGGGCGCGATTCTGGTTTCCGGCAACGGAGGTTCCCCTCAGCTCAGTAAGATTCTGGGTGTGATCGCCGTCATGTTCGCCACCATTAACATCGTCGCCGGGTTCCTGATCACCGACCGTATGCTCAAAATGTTCAAGAAGAAGGAAACCGGCGGCAAATGAACGATTCCTTCTGGCAGGCAGCCTATATCATTGCCGCGCTGTGCGTGGTGTTGTCCATCAAGTGGCTGAGTTCGCCGGTTACGGCGCGGCGCGGAGTTTTCGCGGGTGAATTCGGCATGCTGCTGGCGGTAGTGGGCACGCTGGTCCGCCACGAAGTGGTCAGCTACGAATGGATCTTTGGCGCGTTCGTGGCGGGCGCGGCCGTGGGCGCTCCTCTGGCTTACCTGATGCCGATGACTTCGGTGCCGCAGTTAACGGCGTTGTCGCACGCGTTCGGGGCGCTCGCCGCGGCGCTGGTCGGCTCGGCGGAATACTACAAAGACGTTGCGGCCGGGGACCCCACCACGGGTTTCAAGATGGTTGCCATCGTGATCGAGAGCCTGCTGGGGTATCTCACCACGACGGCCAGCGTCATGGCCTTCGGAAAATTGCAGGAGATCGTTCCGACGCGCCCGATGACGTACAAGGGGCAGAACTTCGTCAACCTCATCCTATTTGCGATCGCCGGAGTGCTGGGCGTGTGGATGATTGCCGCGCCCGCGCCGCCCTGGGTATTTCCGGCGTTCACGGCGCTCTCGCTGCTGTTCGGCGTCCTGCTGATCCTGCCCATCGGCGGCGGCGATATGCCCACCGTGATCGCGCTGCTGAATTCCTATGCGGGAGCTGCCTGCGCCGCGATGGGCTTCGCTCTGGAAAACCGCCTGCTGATTATTGCGGGAGCGGTGAACGCGTCTTCCGGCTTTATTCTCTCAGTGATCATGTGCAAGGCCATGAACCGTTCCTTCGCCAATGTATTGTTCGGGGCATTCGGACAGGCGCAGGAGGCCGGCGCCGTGCAGACCAGCACCAAACCGGTGCGCTCGGCGTCGCCCGAAGACGCGGCCTCGATTCTGGAGAGCGCGCGCCGCGTGATCGTCGTTCCTGGTTACGGAATGGCCGTTGCGCAGGCACAGCACAAGCTGCGGGAACTGACCGATCTGCTCAATAAGCGCGGCGTGCAGGTGGATTTCGCCATCCACCCTGTCGCGGGCCGCATGCCCGGTCACATGAACGTGCTGCTGGCCGAGGCCGATATCCCATACGACAAGCTGCACGAGATGGAAGACATCAATCAGGATTTTGCGGAAGCCGATGTTGCGCTAGTAATTGGCGCGAACGATGTGGTTAATCCCTGCGCCCGTCACGACAAGACCAGCCCGATCTACGGCATGCCGATTCTGGATGTCGACAAGGCCCATACGGTCATGGTGATCAAGCGCAGTATGAATCCGGGCTTCGCGGGCATCGACAATGAGCTGTACTATCTGGACAAGACCATGATGCTCTTCGGTGACGCGAAGGGTTTTGTCGGCGAAATCGTGAAGGCGCTTTCCGCTAACAAGTAAGCGCGTTTACTTACCGTTCAACTTGCGGCCTGCTTCGGCGTATGGCTTCGCGCCCGGATAGGTTTCGCTCCACTTTGGCGTGGTCACCGCCTGCGCCAGCCGCAGCATGCCGATTCCCACCGCCTGCGTGACTTTGGCCATGTTGTCATAGTCGAGCTTCTGCCATTCGTCGCCGGGCTTGTGATAGTCGGGGAACTCATAGGTGACGCTGACGGTGTGCGCGGGGACGCCTGCCATCGCCAGCGGACCGTTATCGGATCGGTTAAAGTAATCGTCGCTGGCTTTGTCGACCTTGGATACGGTGACGCCAATGCGGCGGCCGGAATCGACCAGCAGTTTGGGGGTATCGGAGAAATCGAAGCCGGTCACGTTGGCGCTGTTGAGATGCGGTCCCTCGGACGAGTCCGTGCGTCCCATCTGCTCCAGGTTGAGATGCGCGATGGTCTTTTCCAAGGGAACCACAGGGTGCCGCACATAGTATTTCGAGCCCAGCAGGCCTTTTTCTTCTCCGCAAAACAGGACAAAAATCACGCTGCGCTTGGGCCGTGGATGCAGCGAGGCCAGGGCATACGCTGTTTCCAGCACCGACGCGGTTCCGCTGGCGTCGTCATTGGCTCCGTTAAAGACCGGATCGGACCCGCTTTTCGCCAGCCCAACATGGTCGTAATGCGACGAAAGCATCACATACGTTTCCTTGAGAGCCGGATCGGAGCCTCGCAAAATCCCCACGACGTTGCGCGATTTGGGCGAGTCCGGATCGTCCGGTTTGAGCGTCACGGTCTGAAAATAGCCGTCATCGCCGCCCGGCTCCAGCCCGAAACGCCGGAATTGCGCGGCGATGTACTCACCCGCGACATCCAATCCGCGGGATGGCGTGTCTCGTCCTTCCAGGAGATCCGACGCCAAAAACGACACGTGGCCGCGCAGCGCATTGGCGGTGATGTGGGCCGCGACGATGCGCATCTCGGGCGTGACTCCGATGGGTTCCGGAGCCGCGCGCAGCGGAGCGCCGCTCTTGGCCGTTCCGGATTTAGTAGCTCCCGACTTCGACCGCGCCGCCGCTTGCCCGGACAGCGGTGTAACCGCCAACGACAGCGCCACCGCGAGGGTGGAGAGCTGTAGTCGCCTCACTTACCCTCCTGGTATTCGTCGATCCAGGCCATCTGGATCGCTTCGAGTTTGGCTTCGTTCGACTTCTTGGGATCGTCGGCAAAATTGTCGAGCTCGGTAATCCACTTGTGCAGGTCCGTGAAGCGGATGAAGGAGGGATCCTGCTCGGGGAACTTGTCGTACAGCGCTAAGGCGATGTCTTCCAGGTCGCTCCAAGTCAACTGAGGCATGGGTTGCTCCTTTAAATCTTCGTGCCTTTGAGCGCGCCGCGAACGGCCGTGTTCATCATATTTTCCGCCAGACGAAGCGTAGCACCGTTCAACTGATCGAGTTTCTCACGAATGGCGAGGTGGTCGCTGCCGTTGTAGACAGTCAACAACTCCTGAATGCTGGCGTCGATGGCCGTCCGCTCTTCATTCGTGAGCTCCTGATACGTAGCGTCGTGCCGCGCCTTCTCCATGGCGGCGAGCATCGAATCGGCTTCAACGCGCGCCTCGCGCACCTGGCGTTCCTGGAAATCGGCTTCGGCCTTTTCGAACGATTCCAGGATCATGGCTTCCACCTGTTCGTCCGACAAGCCGTAGGATGGTTTCACATCGATGCTCTGTTCTGCTCCGGTGCGTACATCCCGCGCGGTGACGCTGAGTATGCCGTTGGCGTCGATTAGGAAACGGACTTCGATACGCGCTAGTCCGGCGGGCATGGGCGGCAGGTCTTTGAGATCGAAGCGCGCCAGGCTCCGGCAGTCTTTGACCAGTTCCCGCTCGCCCTGGACCACGTGAATCAGTACATTGCGTTGGCCGTCGACAGCGGTGGTGAACTGCTCCGTAGCCGAGGCGGGGATCGTGGAGTTGCGGTGGATCAGCTTGGACACCAGCCCGCCCATGGTCTCGATCCCGAGTGACAGCGGCGTCACATCCAACAGCAACTGATCCTGCACGTCACCGGAGAGAACGCCCGCCTGCACGGCGGCTCCGAGAGCCACCACTTCGTCCGGATTCAACTCGGTGTGCGGCCGCGAGCGGAACAACTTCTCCACGGCGGATCGCACCAGCGGGATGCGCGTGGATCCCCCCACCATCACCACTTCATGGATGTCTTCGACCTTCACGCCCGCGTCGGCGATGCAGGCACGGCAGGGAGCCAGCGTCCGTTCGACAATCGGCTCGATCAGGCGGTTGAAAACATCCACCGTGATCTCGCGCTGATAGTGCTTGCCGCCGAAATCGAAACCAATCGCCGCCGACGGCACGAAGGACAGTTTTTCTTTGGCGTCAATCACCGCCCGGCGCAAGAGTTGAACCGCATCGGCTTTCGTGGATATGTCCTCGCCCCATTCGGATTGAATATCTTCGAATGCGATTCGCAGTAACAGGTTGTCGATATCGTCGCCGCCCAGGTGTGTGTCGCCGTTGGTGGCTAAGACCTCAAAAATGCCGTCGTGCAACCGCAAGATGGAGATGTCGAACGTCCCCCCGCCGAAATCGTAAACCGCGACGACGCCTTCCTTACGCTTGTCGAGTCCGTAGGCCAGTGCCGCTGCCGTCGGCTCGTTCACCAGGCGCAGGACTTCGAGGCCCGCGATGCGCCCCGCGTCTTTGGTCGCCTGGCGCTGGGCGTCATTGAAGTACGCCGGGACCGTGATCACGGCTTGTGTAATGGGAGTCCCCAACTCGGCTTCGGCATCATGCTTGAGCTTGCGGAGAATGTGGGCCGAGACCTCGGGCGGCGTCATGACCTTGTCTCCCAATTGCAGGCGCAACACGGAATCGCTCGCATCGGCCAAATGAAACGGGAACAGCTTCAACTCATCCTGAATGTCGTCCGTGCCACGCCCCATTAGCCGTTTCACCGAATACACGGAACGCTCCGGATGCGTGATCAGCATCGCACGGGCGTCCGCTCCGGCAATCACTTGACCGTCGGGCGTCACCGACACCACGCTGGGTACGATCCCCGACAGAATGCGCGGTCCAGTGGGTTCCATCACAGCCACCAGGCTGTTGGTGGTGCCGAGATCGATCCCTACGATCTTGGACTGAGGACCGCCGAAGTCAATTTGAAACGTGGACATTCAATTCTTTCTCTACGTCACGTATAAGATTCGCCACGTACTGGCGCCGATCGAGTACCCCGCGAATCGCGAGCAGCAGTGATTCATCCGGATTCCCGTGAAGGGATTTGTCGTACTGCGTAAACAGTGCGGATAGGCCATGATCGATTTCGTTACGCAAGATCACGAAGCGGTCCCGTGCCTCCACCAAATTCGCCCGCGCCGATTCATCGCCTGAACGCAGCTCATCGAGCGCCATGTTCATTTCAAAAACTTCTTCCAGCAACTCGGCGGGTGGATGTTTGGAGGAAACAATTTGGTGCTCCCCCAAAAAATATCCGGCCCGCGTCACAGGATCGCGCAGGGTTCGGAATGCATCGTTCAAGACAGCGGTCACTTCCAGGGCTTTTTGCTGTTCCGCTGCGCTGGCGCGGGCGAAGCGGTCCGGATGCCACTGGCGGCTCCGCTCATAAAAACGCCGTTGCAAGTCTTGCGCGTCCAGCATGAGAGCCGGTTCCAGACCTAGCGCTTCGTAGAACCGCATCCGGCGAGCCTGATCAGGCGGAGAAAGACGTCCCGCAGCCGCAGCTTTTCTTGGCGTGCGGATTGTCGAAGACAAACCCGGACTGCATCAGAGAATCTTTCCAGTCGAGCGTCATGCCATCCAGAAACACCAGGCTCTTGGGATCAATGAAGACTTGCACGCCCTCGAAATTCAGGACCTGGTCGGTAGGTCGCGGCTTGGCGTCGAACTTGAACTGATAGCTCAAGCCGGAACAGCCGCCGCCCAACACGCCCAGCCGCAAACCGCCCTGCACGCCCTCGCGCTGAAACGCCTGGCGGATTTTCTCGACCGCTTTGGGAGTGACCTCGACCATGGGAATTACGCCGTGGCGGTCTCCTTCGCAGGGACTCCGCTCTTCGTCTTGTAATCGTTTATCGCAGCCTTGATCGCATCTTCGGCCAGCACCGAGCAGTGAATCTTCACCGGCGGCAGACTGAGTTCGTTGACGATGTCGGTGTTCTTGATGGCCAGTGCTTCGTCCACCGTGCGGCCGCGCAGCCATTCGGTGGCCAGCGAAGAGCTGGCAATCGCGCTGCCGCAACCGAAGGTCTTGAACTTGGCGTCTTCGATGACGCCGGTTTCCGGGTTGACCTTCACCTGCAGCTTCATCACGTCGCCGCACTCCGGGGCGCCCACCATGCCGGTGCCCACGTTGGGATCGCTCTTATCCATCGAGCCCACGTTGCGCGGGTGATTGTAATGATCCAGAACTTTGTTGGAGTAAGCCATAATTTCCCCTTTAGTGAGCGGTCAATTCTAATGCGCGGTCCATTGGACCTTGCTCAGATCCACGCCATCTTTGAACATTTCGTACAGCGGCGACAGCTCGCGCAGCTTCTTCACTACGTCGATGACTTTCCCCGCCACGTAATCCACTTCTTCTTCGCTGTTGAAACGCCCCAACCCGAAACGGATCGAGGAATGCGCCAGGTCGTCGCCCGCGCCCAATGCCTTCAAAACATAACTGGGCTCGAGAGTTGCCGACGTGCAGGCAGATCCGCTCGATACCGCGATGTCGTTGATCCCCATCAGCAGGCTTTCGCCCTCCACGTAAGCGAAGCTCACGTTGAGGTTATTGGGGAGCCGGTGTTCCATAGTGCCGTTGATATAGACCTCGTCGAGCGAGGCCAGCAAGCGGTCCTTCAGCTTGTCGCGCATGTACTCCATGCGCTTGGATTCTTCGGCCATCCCGGCTTGCGCAATTCCACACGCTTCGCCCAGGCCCACGATCCCCGGAATATTCAGCGTCCCCGAGCGCATGCCGCGCTCGTGCCCGCCGCCATCCATCTGCGCCGTCAGTTGCACGCGCGGGTTGCGGCGGCGCACGTAAAGCGCGCCGACACCCTTGGGTCCGTACATTTTATGCGCGGTGATCGACATCATATCGATGTTGTCTTCCAGCACGTTCACTGGAATCTTGCCCGCTGCCTGGGTGCCATCGGTGTGGAACAATACGCCGCGCTCTTTGGCGATCTTGCCGATTTCGCGCACCGGTTGCAGTACGCCGATTTCGTTGTTGGCATGCATGATGCTGATCAGGATGGTCTTGTCGGTGATGGCATCGCGCAGTTGGTTCAGGTCCACCAACCCGTTCTGCTGAACAGCCAGGTAGGTCACCCGGACACCTTGCTTTTCCAGGCGCTTGCAGGTATCAAGAATCGCTTTATGTTCGGTCGCCGCCGTGATGATATGGGTGCCTTTTTCGGCATACATCTCGGCCACGCCTTTGAGCGCCAGATTGTTGGATTCGGTGGCCCCGCTGGTGAAGACGATTTCCTTCGCGGTGGCGCCGATCAGGCTCGCCACCTGCTTGCGGGCTTTTTCCGTCGCTTCTTCCGCCTCCCAGCCGAAGCTGTGATTGCGGCTGGCCGAGTTGCCGAACACGTTGGTCAGGTAAGGCCGCATCGCCTCAAACACGCGCGGGTCGACCGGCGTGGTGGCGTGGTTATCCATGTAGATAGGTAGTTTCATCGTGGTGTCAGTTGAATATTGGCTAACGCCGGGGGTGCATGCATCATCCGGCCGGGAACCGGCATCTCTTCGTTCGCCAGATCGGACAGAGAAATCCCAGCCAGCAGATTCAGAATCCCTTCATGAACTTTACGCAGTGGCTCGCGGACCGTGCACAGCGCGGACTGATCGCAACCCGGGTGGTCAGTGAAACATTGGGTCAGAATGATCGGACCATCAATCGTGCGGATCACTTCCAGAGCGTTAATTTCCTGCGGCGCGCGCGATAGCCGGTAGCCGCCATTCGTTCCCTGTTCGGACATTAGCAGTCCGCCGCGCACCAGTTTCTGGAGCACCTTCGACAGCAGCGGCAGAGGAATCCGGTAGGCCTCGGCAATGTCTTTGGCGGAAGCGCTGGCCCTCGAACCCGGCTTTGCAGCCGTGCTCAGATGACGGAGGGCGATGAGCCCGTAGTCCGCTTTCTTGGTCAGCTTCAACATCCGGTACTAAGTATATCAGACCGGAATGGTCCATGTCGACCGATTTGGTCGTAGATCTGGTATCTTGCTGTTCTACAGGGAGTTATTTCTTAGACTGGGTTTTGACGATCCGAACGTTATACAGCGTGTAATCGTCCGCATAGACCGTCGCCTCTATGTTATCGCCGGCCTTGGCGGCCTTGAACACGTCGGTATTGTCCACCGGATAGATCATGGTCATGGCGGCCATCCAGCCGTCTACGTTCTCGCCGTTGATGCTCATCGATTTTTCGGCGGCGTTGATGGACTCGATCTTGCCGTGAAAGGTCCACGTTTTCTTGCCGGCGTGCTTGTCCTTTGTGGTCTTGTCTTGTGCGGACAGGACCGATGCGGCAATGAAAACTCCAAACAGTCGCCTGGTCACGCCGCGCCCGCCTTCGCGATTTCTCCCGCGCTGGCGAGCTTTTCCACGCCCCAGCACAGGTCCATCACTTTACGCGCTTTGGCCGCCGGGATCACGCCATCGGCCAGATCCGTGAACTTGGCTTCCAGCGCCGCATCGGTCATCGGTTTCTTCACGCTGCCGATCGCGTCCTGAACGTACTTCTCGAGTTTGCGTCCGTCCTTAGTGGTGACGACGACGCGCACCTGCTCGGGGCGGATCGTTGAATCCGCGGCCGCGCTGATCTTGTCCCGCAGCGCCATGACCGCCGGGTCCTTGGCAAGTTTGTCGGTGAATTGTCTTTCTCCCGCCGCGCCCTGCATCAGCGCGATCGCCGCGGCATAGTAGATGCTGAACTTGCCTTCCAGACCGGTTTGCGGCGTCTTCTTGCCGGTCAACTCCAGCACCAGCGGATGCACTTTCAGGTTCACGCTCTGGATCTGGTCTCCGGTGAGCTTGTTTTCGTTGCGCAATTGGATGCAGGCATCCAGGGTGGGGTGGATCACAATCCCGCAGGCGAATGGCTTGTAAGTGTTGATCGAAATTTCGTAGGTCTGACCCAGCTTGCCGGTGATCTCGGAGAAATGCTGCACGGTGCTGACCGTGTTCGCCCAACCACGCGTGGCTTCGATTCCCTGATCGGAACTGGTGTAGTTTTTCGCCGCCAGCAGAGCGGCCGTGAATCCGTTCTGCGCGGCTCGGCCAGGGTGGAAGCTCTTGGTCATGCTGCCGAACATCTCGCGCAAGCCTACGGGTTGCGATGCCGCCAGGCCCAACGCCCAGACCATCTGTTGCTGGTTCAACCCCATGAGCTTGCCAACCGCCGCCGCCGCCCCGAACACGCCCGCGGTGCCCGTGATGTGCCAGCCGATGTCGTAGTGATTCGGCCACACCGCATTGCCGATGCGGCATTCGGTCTCTATTCCTAACACCAGGGCGTTTAGAAAGTCGCGCCCGGATACGGGCTTGTATTCCGCATAGGCCAGAATCGCCGACGCCACCGGGCCCGCGGGATGAATAATGGTCCGCAGATGCGTGTCGTCGTAATCGAAGATGTGGGAGCTGATCCCGTTCATCAGCGACGCGTGCAGCACGTCCAGCTTTTCCTTGCGGCCCAGCACCGACGCCTGCCCGGGGCCGGAAAACGGAGCCAGCGCCGCGACCGCGATATCCACGGTTTCGTGCCGCGATCCGCCGATGGCGCAGCCCGCCCAATTGAGCAGAGTACGCTGCGCTTCCTTGCGCACCGGCGCGGGCAAGTCCTCGTACCTGGCCTTCACCAGGTAATTCGCCAGCGTGCGCGTAACGTCTTTGGCCGGCGCTTCAGCCGCCCTGAGTTGAGGAGCGATCTGGGGGGCGATTCCCAGCGCCGCCGCGGCTCCCACGAACTTTCGCCGATCTATTTTTGACTCGCCCGGCTTTCCGTGTTCCATGGCATAAATGTATCATCA
>CAMAVI010000033.1 GCA_945861625.1 Candidatus Sulfopaludibacter sp. SbA3 | reverse complement strand
GCGACGAACGCATCTGCGGGGGCGACGTAACATTCTCAAGCGGCTTTTGTTCCACGCGGTCGGATTCAATCTGGCGCTGCTGGTGCGGAAATGTTTCGGAATCGGCAAACCGAGGACCCTGCAGGGGACCTCTGACGCCTTTTTGCTTGTACGGATCGCCTGGACGGCATGCTGGGCGGTGTGGACTGAATTCACCGCGTCCCGTAAACTCCGTTTTGAATTTCCGGACTCTCCCGGTGCATTTCAGGCAGGCTCAAGTTTTTGGACTTCTGCCACAGACTGATAGGCGACTTTTTCATGTCTGCGATAAATGCACGTGAACGGCCACCCGAACAGTCACGTCTGGGCGCGCCCTGCTATGCTGATTCGGTCCCCGCTCCATGTACCAGCAAGTTTTCGATCCGGTCGCACATTCGCTTTCTTGGTCCGCGCTCTTCGCGTCGATCCCTCTTCTCACGCTCTTCGTGACCCTGGGAGTTCTGCGTTGGGAAGCGCGTCGCGCGGCGCTGCTGTCGCTGGCGGTGTCGATTGTAATCGCTACAGGAATCTACGCGATGCCCTTGGGACAAGCCCTGGCCGGCGCAGCCGAAGGCGCGGCGATTGGGTTCTTCCCCATCCTGTGGGTGGGCATCAGCGCCATCTGGCTCTACCGCCTGACCGAAGTGAGCGGCCATTCCCTGGCGCTACGCCACGCGTTCGACTCCGTCAGCGACGACCTGCGGATTCAAGTCATCTTCATCGCTTGCTGCTTCGGGTCCCTGCTGGAAGGTCTGGCCGGAGGCGGCAGCCCCGTCGCCATCTGCACGGTCATGCTGATCGCCTTGCAGGTTCCACCCGTAAAGGCCGCGGTGATTTGCCTGATTGCGGATACGGCTCCGGTGTCTTTCGGAGCGCTCGGCCTGCCGATCAACACTCTGTCGAAGCTCACCGGTTTGCCGGTCGCGCCGCTCAGCGCGATGGTCGGACGGCAGACTCCGCTGCTTGCCTTATTCTTGCCTTTCATTCTGCTCTACATTTTGGACGGACGGCGCGGACTGCGCGAAGTCTGGCCCTTCGCTCTGGTTACCGGCCTGAGTTTGGCGGTGGGCGAGTGCGTGGGGTCGGCCATGCTGCCAGTGGAACTGGTCGACATCGCCGCGGCGCTCGCCACCAGCGCGCTCTGCGTCGCGTTTCTCCGTGCATGGAAGCCGGGCCCGAAAATTCCGGCGCAAGACATGGCGCGTGCTCTCGTGCCGTACTTTTTTGTCGTGCTGGTGGTGGTGGCCGCTCAGATTCCGGCTGTTCGCGCGGTTCTCGGCGCCGCGACGTCCACCTTTCACTGGCCCGGTTTGGCGGTCACCGGTCCCAACGGCTCGCTGGTCAGCGCGGTGGAGGCCAAGTTCGAATGGCTCCTCTCTTCGGGATCGCTTCTGCTGATGTCCGGCGCGCTGGTGGTTCCGTTCCTCGGCGTGAATCTGAAAACAGCGGTCAAGACCTATGGCGAGACGCTGTATCACTTGCGCTGGACGGTCGTGACCGTGAGTTCCGTGGTCGGCTTGGCCTACGTGATGAATCTCTCCGGCCAGATCATTACGCTCGGCATGTGGGCTGCCGGCGCGGGGAGCGCTTTCGCGCCGATCTCGCCGCTGATCGGATGGCTGGGCAGCGCGGTCACCGGCTCGGACACGTCTTCAAACGCGCTTTTCGGTATGCTGCAAGTCACCACCGCGCGCCACGCGGGCTTGCCGGAGATCTTGCTCGCCGCCGCGAACACTTCCGGCGGCGTGGTGGGCAAAGCGATCTCGCCGCAGAATCTGTCCATCGCGGCGGTTGCTGTCGGGCTCCCCGGCCGCGAAGGGTATCTCTTCCGGCAGGTTTTTGGCTGGACCGTGCTCCTGATTGCAATTCTGAGCCTGCTCGTATTCCTGCAATCCACGGCGGTGCTTTCCTGGATGGTGCCAGATGGATGGTCCCGGCCGTAAATTCACGATAAAGTGAAAGGCATGCGATCCCTTGCCTTATTCTTAGTGGCCGCCGCAGCGTTCGCGCAGAACAACGCCACCGTTACCGGCACAGTATTGAATCTGCCGGGAGAAAAGGTCGCGAACGCTCCCATCCAACTGACGAACACCTCCACCAAACAGGTGTATCAGGCAACCAGTGCGAACCAGGGCGGCTATTCGCTCGCCTTGCCCGCCGGCGCTTATGATCTCTCGGTCACCGTTCTCGGATACAATCCATTCGCACAGAAGAACGTGACGGTTGCCGCGGGACAAACTCTGCAACTCGATATTCACATCATCGACTACCAGTTCGACACGCTCGGCGACGGCAAGGAATTCCGCATTGACCTATTCACGCCGCATGCCACGCCAAAGGGCCCCACGCCGCGCACGCGGGAAGGGAAGCCCGATTTCAGCGGCGTTTGGTACGCGCAACGCACCGTCGATCCCGGCAAACCCGACATGCTGCCGTGGGCCGAAAAGCTGTTCCAGGAACGCTCGGCGAACAACTCCAAGGACGCTCCTGGATCCCGCTGCCTGCCGCGCGGCATCAACAACGCGGGCGCGCTTTTTCCGTACGAAATGGTGCAGACCTCGAAGCGCCTGGTGATGCTTTTTGAAGACGACGTCCCCAGCCACCGCACCGTTTATTTGGACGGCCGCAAGCATCCCAAGGACCCCAATCCGAACTGGATGGGCCATTCCATCGGCCGCTGGGAGGGCGACACGCTGGTCATCGATACCATCGGCTTCAACGACAAGTCCTGGCTGACGATCCAGGGCCACCCGCACACCGAAGCGATGCACGTGACCGAACGCATCAGCCGTCCCGACCTGGGCCATCTGGAAATCGAGTTCACGATTGAAGACAAGGAAACCTACAAGACTCCGTGGGTGATCAAGCGCGTCGCGGATCTGAACACGAAGGACGAAGTCGGCGAGTACGTCTGCGCGGAAGGCGAGAAAGACGCCCCGCACTTGGTTGGGAAATAGGGATCACTTCCCCAGGTGCTTGTCGAAGAAGCGCGCGATCTCCTCGAACGCTTCTCTTGTCTCCGGAGCCTTCACGTCGCGGCCGTACTGCCCGTGCGCCATCCCTTCGAAGACTTGCAATGACGCCTCGACTCCCGCCTGGCGCAGTTTGCGGTGCACGCGCACGGTGCTGCTCAGCAGCAGATCGCGCGTACCCGTGGTCAGGATGGTGGGCGGGAACCCGTGCATGTCGCCGTAGACCGGCGAGAGCATCGGATCTTTCAAGTCGTGCCCCTTCGCATAGAGCGCCGCGCGCTTGTCGCAGCTCGCATCCGGGGCCACCAGCACGTTATCGAGCATCGCGTTGGTGCGGAAGCTGTCGCCCGCGTTGGTCAGATCCGACATCGGCGTGCCCGGCGCGATGGCCGCGGGCAAGGGCAGACGATCCTGTTTCGCGCGCAACACCATCGATAGCGTCAGCGCGCCGCCCGCCGACGATCCGAAGATTGCCATATTTTTCGGATTCGCCATCTTCTGCGCTGCCTTCCACACCGTGATCGCGTCATCGAGCGCCGCCGGATACGGAAAATCGGGCGGCGTGCGGTAATCGACCGAGATGACTTTGAAGTGTCCGAAGCCGGCCAGCATGATGGCTTCGCCGGTGGCGGCCTCGCCCGCGCCGTTCACATAGCAGCCTCCGTGCACATGCACCAGCAGCCGATTGCGATTCTCCGGCGGAATGCTTTCCGGCGTCACCATGTACGCCTTCACTCCGTCGATGGTCCGGGGTTCCACCTTCACGTGCAGTTCCTGGCGCAGGGCCGGCAGCGTCTTTACCGTCGCATCGGCCGCCTCCTTCGCCAGTTGCTTCCAGCCTTCGTTGGTCTTTGGAAAGACGTTCCAGGTGGGCGAGATCGGCGCGGCAATCAATTGCTGGATCTGCGGGCTCACCGTCGTGGGCACGGGTATCGTGCGCGCGGCCATCTCGCGCGGCCCCGGCTTGGGCGTCTGCGCGATCGCCAGGACGACGATCACGGCCAGACCGAAAATGATTCGAATTCGCATACGCTCTCCTGTGGGAAAGCACATTATCCCACCCACGTTGGATTGCGTCTACAATGGGTGGTCATGAAGAAGACTACGCTTGCTCTCGCACTGATCCTCATCGCGGCGCTGGCCTTTGCCCTCGTCGCGCAGTCGGGCTCCGCGCCCGCCGGTACGCATCCCAAGTTTCAAGTGGAGCCCGGCTGGGCTAAGGTCCCCAATAACTGGCAGTTCGGGCAAGTGTCCAGCGTCGCCATCGACGAGAGAGATCACGTGTGGATCTTGCAACGGCCCGATACGCTCGCTCCCGAGGAAAAGCCGCGCGCGGCTCCGCCTCTGGTGGAGTTCGACGCCAACGGCAACTTCGTGCAGGCCTGGGGCGGCCCCGGCGCGGGCTACGAATGGCCCTCGTCCGAGCACGGCGTCTATATCGACCCCAAGGGCTTCGTCTGGGTCGGCGGCAATGGCAAGGGCGACAATCAGGTGCTGAAGTTCACCAAGGCCGGCAAGTTTGTCATGCAGATCGGACACGCGGGCAAGAGCAAAGGCAACGCCGATACCGAAAACCTGAACCAGCCCGCCGATACGTTTTTGCACGCCGCGACCAATGAATTGTTCGTAGCCGACGGCTACGGCAATCGCCGTATCATCGTGTTCGATGCCGACACCGGAAAGTTTAAGCGCATGTGGGGCGCCTTCGGCAACGTGCCCACCGATGCGGCGCCGAACCCGGCCAATCCGGATGAAGGCGACAAAGGTCCGTCTCAGTTTGTGCAGCCCGTGCACGCCGCGCGCGTGTCGAAAGACGGCATGGTGTACGTTTCCGACCGCGGCGGCAAGCGCGTGCAGGTGTTCACCCTCGACGGCAAGTTCGTAAACCAGACCTTCATCGGCCGCGAGTGCCACAAGCCGGACTGCGGCAACGGCTCCACCGCCGCCAGCACCGCGTTCTCCACCGACCCCGCGCAGCAGTTCCTGTACGTCGGCAACCGCAGCCAGGCCAAGGTCATGGTCTTCGAGCGCAAGAAGCTCGAACTACTGGATTCCTTCGGCAAGTGGGGTTCCGCGCCCGGCGACTTCGGCACGCTGCACCACATGGCGGCGGATTCCAAGGGCAATCTCTACGTGACCGAAGTCACGCCGCTCAAGCCCGAGAACCGGCGGGTGCAGAAATTCAAACTGACCGGAATGACCAAGTAAATTTAATTCCCGGCGAATTGCGCGTCGGTGATCAGCCTGGGGCTGGACGTATTGGGCGCGGCATACACATTCGCTCCCACGGCCCCTTTGTAGGCGGCATACGTCTTGTAAGTGGTCCGGCCGGACTTGAACGTGCCGTCGCCGCTCGCGCCTCCGAATACGGCCCAATCTGTTTCTTTATCCGTGTTGAACCAGCACACCATCTTGATCTGGTTTGCCGACACATAGGCGAACACGTCGCCGATCCACGCCGACTTGGCCGCTGCGCCGGCGCCGCTGGTGGTTGCGGAACTGGTGGCGAACTCAGTGAGCGCCACAGGTTTGCCATTCCCCGAAATCGCGCGGACCCGCGTCAGCATCGCACTGTAGATATCGCCCGGGCTCTTCCACGTGGACCACGTCTGGCTGGCGCCCCAGTTATAACCGTCGATAGCCACCCAATCCACATATTCGTTTCCGGGATAAAACTGTTCCGCCGTGTAGCCACCCACATCCTCCGCATTCACGGACCACACCCACTGCAAGTGGTTTGCGTCGATTTGCAATCCGTTAAAAAATCCACGCACCCGGGTCCACATAGTGACATAGTCGTTGGGCGTATTGCCGCCGATCGCCGGACTCCACGGATACCAGTTGCCGTTCATCTCATGCGCCAGCCGCACATACGCTCGCCGGTCATCTGCGTTGCCGTAAACGCCGTCGGGCCCGCTGAGAAACGCCTTCATGCGATTGGCCCAGTTCCGGACATACGCATCATACTGGCCGGAAGCGATGCGCGCCTCGACATCACTGGGCGTCTGTCCGCCGGTGAACGGTTCCCAGGTCACCATGGGCACATTTCCGTTGTTCCAGATATTCGGCAACTGCTGGCCGAATAGACTATTCATGACTTTTGTGGTGTTGGTCCAGTCCGTAAACAGATTGACGACGGAGTGTTTCTTGCCCTGCCAGGCTTCCAGCGCCTGGACTTGCTCCATCTTCCAGCCTTGATTGCCGTAATAAACACCCAGCAGTGTTTGGGACTGGGCTTTCGCCGGCAACACTACACAGCAAATTCCTAGAACCACGCGGACCCAATGAAGCATCGTGCCGTCATTATCGCAATTTGCCGCCGGGTCTGGGGTTCTAGTACTCTTCGCGGCTACCGCACCACATTCAGCAGGGGTTCGCCCCGTCGCAGCCGCTCGATGTTCGCCGCGACCACTTCGGCGATACCTTCATAGGAACGGTCGGTGACGCCCGCCACGTGCGGCGTCGCGATGACGTTGGGCAGCGCGAGCAGCGGATCGTCCGGCGCGATCGGCTCCTGCCAGAACACATCGAGCCCCGCTCCGCCCAGATGCCCGCTCTTCAGCGCGGCATAGAGCGCGTCATATTGGATCAGCGGCCCGCGCGCGATGTTGATCAGATACGCGCCTTTCGGTAGCGCTGCCAGCGCGCCGTCATCGATCATCCCATGAGTGTCTTGCGACAAGCTCGCGCACAGGACCAGTACATCGGACTGCGCCAGGCCCACGGCCCGCTGCTCAACGGAAAAGCATGCGTCGAGCCCCAACTCCTCGACCTTCGCCGCCTGGGGATCCCGCGTGATCCCCACCAGCCGCGCGTCGAACGGCCTCAGCCTCCGCGCCAGCGCCTTGGCGATGGCTCCTAATCCATACAGGCACACGGTGCGCCCGGCAAGCGTCCGTCCTTGCGGTGAACCCAATCGTCCCGCACGGACGCTCTCCTGCGCCGCGGGCAGTTCCCGCAGCAGGGCGATGATCAACAGGATGGCGTGTTCGGCTACCGAGTCGGCGTTGCCGCCCAGCGCTGGCACGTTGGCCACCTGAATTCCGCGCTCGCGAGCCGCCGCCAGGTCCACTCCTTCGATTCCCGCGCCCCACTGCTGAATCAAGCGGACCGGACCTGCGTCCATCAGGCTGGCGTCGATGCGCGACATCAGGGGAATCAGGACGTCGGCGCGGCTGGCCGCCGCTTTCAATTCTTCGCCGGATGCGGCCGTGACTTCGTCTTCGGACGGGCGCAGCCGTTTTCGCAAAGTCTGGCTTGCCGCCGGAAACGTGTCGCCGCAAAATAGAATACGCATTCCCCCTATGATGCCGCTAGAGCGGAACGGCCATCAACTGAGGGGATCACAAAAGCCGTTTCGCCAGTTCCGCCGCGCGTGCCTGGATTGCCGTGAGCTGATGCTGTTCCGGCGTCACCGCCATTGTAATGCTGACCCAGAAGGAACCGACCTCCGTATTGAACATCCGGCGCTGAGCGCTCCCCCACAGGAGGCTCAGCATTCCCTCCCCGCCTTCGATCACCGACGGGATGGAAAGCCGCGAGTTCGGCATCAAATTGCTCTTGATGTTCCCGGCCACCATATTCGCCAATTCTCCCAGTACGTCAAGGACCTCTTCGTTGACCGCGATGGGCGCTTTGGTACCCATAAAGCGGCCGGTGAACATGCATGCCTGGGAGGCGGGGCAGTGAATGACCACCGCGCCGGATTGCTCGCCCGTGATATACACCACGGCCGTCAGGACGCCGTCCTGCATGGGTGCGACGTCGTCCGGCGTTTCGACATCCAGGCCGACCATCATGTCGAATACCGAGCGGACAACTCTGGATAGTTCTTCATTGGGCGTGGCCGGCGCGGTGAGATCCATGGGCATGGGCTACCGTCCTTTCGTTCCCCGGCGCCGAAGGGGAGCGGGCGCGGACTCCAGAGCTAGATGCGCGGCGGACGGCGTCAGGCCCGGCGCACTATCGCAAGAAAAGCGGTTGCACGCCCCCGGACTCGAAGGATGGTTCCCGTGTGGTTTTGCCACTCTCGGGGTTGTGATTGGGATCTGTCTCACTTGATTTGCTCCGTTTGCTTCAAAGAGGCATATCGGACAAGAGTTCTCCTTACTTGATTCCTTCCGCATCGCGCGCGGCGCTGCACGTGATGCTCTCTTAATGTTTCCCTCCTCGCGTTCGATATGACCACTGACGACAGGGACCTCATTGTGACCGACAAGTCCATCATCGCGCCCGGTGCCGAAGCGGCGGAGCCCTGGAAGCAATTGGGCAGCCTGCTCTTTGACACATCGAGCGAACAGTCCTTGGAAGTGTTGCAGGAACGGCTTGAGGAAACCGGCTCAACCCGGAAAAGCGCGCCCGGCGGGGCGCAGGTGCTGATTGATGCCGCCGCTCTGGCGCACTCCATTGACCGCTATTCCCGCCAGTTGCAACAGCAGGCCAGCGTGGAGCGGGAAGCCGCGCAGGGACGCGTGGCAGCTTTTATCGATCACTTGCAATGTGTGCATACCGAGGCCGTGGAAGTGGCCCAGATTGGGCAGATCCGCGGCCACCTGGAGGCAGGACATCCAGAGGATCCGGAGCAGCGCAGGCAACTGCTGATCGAGTGTCTTGCCTCGCTGCGCCAGGGATTCCAGGATAGGGCGAGGGCCAACGAAGCGTTGATTGCGTCCCTCCGTGACCGGGTCCAGTTGCTGGAACAGTCGGGGCCCCTGCCATTGCCCTCCGCCGCCGTTATGCCGGCGCAGGCCGTGGTGTCCGATCCCTGCACGGGTCTGCCGGCGAAATCCGAAGCCGAAGCCGCCTTACGGCGGGTTGCCGGCGCTTCCCAAAGCTACATTGCCGTCTTCTACATACACCGCATGAGCCTCATCAATGCCCGCTTCGGAGAGGAGATTGGTAACGAAATTCTCCTGTATTGCAGCCAGCACATCGCCACGAATTTGATCCGTCCGTCCGATCTGTTGTTCCGTTGGTCCGGCCCCTCCTTCGTCGCGATTCTGGAGCGGGAAGAATCCGCGTCGGCCGTGGCTGGGGAAGTCCGCCGGGTGGTTTCCGCGCCCTTAAGCAGATTCTTTGACAACTCATCCCGTACCATGTACCTGCCCATCCGGCTCACGGCTGAGACTTTTCCCGCGGCGAGCCAGGAGTACGCTACCTTGGCAGGGCAGATCTCCCACTTTGTTCTGTGCTCGTCTCAAGTGGGCTGAGTCAAAATGCGCGGATGCGCGGATGCGCGGACGCAGCGTGGGCGCTCCGGCGCACAGCCAGCCGCTCCTCGAACCAAATCATGAATACTTTTTTGCCGCTCGCGTGCTTAAATGATGTTCATGCCAACCCTTTATGAGCAGTTGGGCGGCCAAGCCGCCGTGAATTTGGCCGTCGATAATTCCTATCGGAAAGTTCTTACCGACGATCGCGTGAAATCATTCTTTGACGGCGTGGACATGGATCAGCAGATCGCCAAGCAGAAGGCGTTCCTGACGATGGTGTTCGGAGGCCCGAACAACTATTCGGGATTGGATATGCGCCAGGGGCACGCCCACTTGGTGAAGCGTGGCCTCAATGACTCCCACGTGGATACGATCATTGAGCTGCTGGGAAAAACACTCAGTGAGCTTGGTGTTGCGGAGCCGTTGATCCAGCAGGTGGCGGCTCTCGCGGAATCCACCCGCAACGACGTTCTCGGCCGTTGATGCCGGTAGTTCGCTGGGGGGAGCAAACCTTCCCGCTTCACGGCAACGAGACGGTCCTCGACGCCTTGCTGCGCAACGGCGTAAGCGTTTCCTATGCCTGCAAGTCGGGTAGTTGCGGTTCCTGCATGCTGCAAGCGCGCGAGGGCACGGTCCCGGCGCGGGCCCAGGCCGGCCTCAAGGATTCCTGGAAAGCACAGGGATATTTTCTCGCTTGTGTGTGCGTCCCCGAGGCGGATCTGGCCGCGGCGCCCCTCGGAGCCGAGGCCCGCATTCGCGCCACCATCATATCTCTGGGCAATCTTAGTCCCAGCGTGAAGCAGGTGCTTGTCCGCCGGGATGTGGCGTCGGACATCCGCCCCGGCCAATACATCGCCATCATCCGCCCTGATGGGCTGGCGCGCAGTTATTCCGTTGCCGGCCTTCCGGAAGAAGACGTCCTCGAATTTCATGTGCGGCTCATCCCTAACGGCCGCATGAGCGGCTGGCTGCACAACGACGCCTGCGTGGGCGACCGGGTGACCACCTTGGGTCCGTCCGGCGAATGCTTTTACGTCCCAGGGAACGAAGATCAACCCCTATTGCTGGCCGGAACCGGCACCGGACTCGCGCCCTTATGGGGAGTGCTGCGCGACGCCTTACGTTGCGGCCATCGCGGGCCGATCCACGTCTTTCACGGGGCCGTCCACCAGGGTGGGCTCTATCTTTGCGACGAACTCCGCAGTCTCACCCAGACCCATGAGCACGTGACCTACACGCCCGTGCTGTTGACCGGAGATCCCATCCCCGGTACGGAGATCGGCGCGATTGACAAGGTGATCCTGGGCCGCTTTCCGAAACTGGCCGGCTGGCGGGCCTACCTGGCGGGCGATCCTGACATCGTGCGTTCGCTCAAAATGCAGTTGTTCCTGGCCGGGGCCGGCTCGCGCGATATCCTGGCCGATGCATTTCTGCACTCGGCGGACTAACGATTTTAACGGCTGGCCGCCTTCGGCTTCGGCAGCACTGTGTTGAGATCCACGGCCATGCCCATGGCCAGATATGAGATCCATCGGCGCCGACGCATTTCCGACGGGATACGGACCCTGCACGGAACCCGCCCACGCTGTCACCCACTTCTGATTGGGCTGGGCCGCCGCCGGAGACACGGCGGCCGTGTTGGCGAGAAATAATACTGCAACGAACCTGAGGCAGCGCCGCAAGGTTTAATTTAGGAATTCAGTTCACGAGGCCAGCCAGGATATCGCGGCAACGCCAACGCCTTTGCGCACGCCAGCCACTCCCAGTTGGCCGCGCAATCTGGCGCCGTCGCGCAGCGCACCAACGGCGCGGTTAGCGGCGCCCGTTTCGAGATTCCACACGGGGGCGCTGAGATGGTCGCCGACGTAGATGGCGGAGCAGGGAATGCCGTCGCCCAGGCGTAACCCGAAGCCCAGCCACTCGGCCAACGACGATTCTTCGCCGGGCAGGAACACGACATCGGCGTCGCACTCCCGGAGCATGCGAACCAGAGCAGGGCGCCCTTCACCGCTTGAGACGTGTACACCTGGACGGTTTGGGGCATTGGCGCACAAGGCCAGAATCTCTTTGCTGGCGCCGCCAGGGTGGAGCGCCCCTTTCCGGAGTGCGCCGAGGATGAGCGAGCCCTCGTGGATCTCCGGCAGCGCGCGCAGCAGGTGGAGCTTGGCGTTAAGTTTGTTCGCGTACTCCATGGCGAACGCCAAGTGGCCGGTCTGCCAGGAATAGTAGTCGAGCCAGCAAGCCACGTTTCGCACCGGTTGGGTAAGCCTTTGCAGTTCGACACGCCGGCCGACAGTCCAGACAGGCACGCCGCATTCCTTGACGAGGCGGGAACGCGTGGAGCGGTGGCCGATGCGCGGAATTCCCCTAGTGTCCGCCGCCGGAGCAGCGATCAGGTTCACGGGCCATACTTTGAGATGACGCCGGACGGCTTCGATGAGTGACCCGGGCACAACAATGCGATGACACGGAGCATATCTGTGTGCCTCGGGGAAGAAGCTGTCGAGTTGGGCCTCGGCATCCGACCGGCGGGTGCGCGCCGGATTATAGACGTGCAGCATGGTCAGACGGACCTTCAGCGTCTCGGCGATTTGTACAATAGCCGGGATACTGCCGAAGCAGGCATCCGAGAAATTCACGAGCAACAGAATGTCAAGAGAGTGAGAGTTGAACATGGGTGCCTGGCTCCAACGCAGCATTCTCCGGTCAGCTTGCGGTCAAACTAGGCTCGGGTTTGCGCAGCCGGTCCAAGAGAGCCCCGACCAATCCCAAATGCCCGGCATGTTTCACCGCTAAGACGGGACAAGACGCCAGTTGCATCAAATGCTCGGTGACGCTGCCGAGGAGAAGCAGCGCGGAACGGCTCCGTCCGCGTGTACCGACTACCACCAGAGACGCCTTTTCCCGCTTCGCCACCTGCGCTATGGTGGAGGCAATATCGGCCCCTCCAATGTGATGGGCTGGCGAAAGCCCGGTGTGGTCCACGGCCAGGACGGAACGGTTCAACGGTTCCACGATGCACCTGCCGGCCGCACTTCGGCCCGTGGCGGTTTCCAGGAACTCCTCTAATTGCTTCCCTATCCGCCCATGGTCTTCACCCCAATCGAGCCAGACATCGTCGGAGCACTCCACCGTCAACGCTTTCCAATCGCCTCTGGCTTTCTCCGCAAGTGAGATGGCGCACCTCGCGGCCTCCGCCGAGGAGTCCGAAAAATCCACCGGAATCAGTATGTTGTCAAACGTCAGCGTGGTATGGTCGGGGACCATCAAGACCGGACACGGTGCGAGCATGGCCGCCCGGCTCGCCAGCACGTGCGTACGCCCGCCCATGACCAGGATGTCTGCCCTCATCTCAAGGGCGTGGTGCAGCAGATCGTCCAGTACATCTTTGGGCTGGGCGGGGTCCAGGTGGAAGGGGTCTACGTCCGCGCACTTGTCCAACCCCTGGAGGCTCCGGGCGGCGTCCAGGACCGCACGGGGTTCACTCCCGGTGGCGGCTAGGATTCTCTTGAAGATAGTAGTAGTTTCCATAATGATCCAACGCCGTTAGGCGCCCACCAGTTCCTCGACCCGGGTCTCTGTTGCGGGCGTCGTACCGAGCGGCGTACCGGGCGTTTCGAAGAACCGCCGCAGAACGGCATAGATCACCAGAGCCGACAACACTCCGGTAAGGAAGTCCGTCAGCGGAACCAGGATCGCGGTATAGACCATCAAGAAGGCGTGAAAACGGTTGCCCGCGAACACCTTCCGCATCTCGCTGACCTTGATCATGTTGCTGGCCACCCACAGCATCACTCCGCCGATGCACGCCAGGGGAACCAGTTCCAGCCACCGGGCCGCAAACACCACCATGCCGAGCTTCAACACGGCCTTGAAGTAACCCGCCAGCGGCGTCACCGCGCCGGCCTTGATACTGGTAGCGGTGCGAGCCAGCGCTCCGGTGCATGGGAATCCGTTGATCATCGGAACAATGATTTGCACCAATCCCTGTCCCCAAAATTCTCTGTCCGGATCGAACAGCGTCTTCCGATTCCCCGCCAATTTATCCGCCATAGTGGAACAGAGCAGACTCTCCACGCCGGAGACGAAAACGATTCCCACGATAAAATAGCTGAGATCCATCAGCATGCTGGGAGTAATGGCTGGCAGCGAAGGAGGCGTGAACTTGAAGAAATTTGTCGGAATCGCACCAAACTTGCTTTGAATGTTCGCCAAGCCGTGCGTCGACCAAACCGTCGCCCCGATTAAGGTCCCTAGACCTACCGTCATCAGCAGTCCGGGGATGTAAATGGAAACTCGTTGCAGCACCTTGGTCACGAGGAACACCATCAGGCCGAGGGTCAACGCATAAGGACTGGCCTCGCCCAGGCGGGACAGAATATCCCCTACCTTGAATATCAAGTTCGCTTCCTTACCGGCCGGCATGCCAAATACATCGTAAAGGTAGGTGGCTGCAATGGTGATCCCGATCCCCACCGTGAACCCCACCACGATGGAGTTTGGCACCACTCGGCCGATCTTCCCGAGCCCCGCCAGACCCAACGCGCAGAGAATGACTCCCGAAATGACGGAAGCCAAAACCAAAAATCCGTGATCATACTTGCTCATGGCCATGGCGATGAGCGGGATGAAGGCGGCGGTAGGCCCGTACACCTGGTATTTCGATCCGCCAAAGGTACGGCCCACCACGCAGGCGAGCGCACCAGCGATGAGACCCTGCTCCGGCCTCAGCCCACTGGCGATCGCGAATCCCAAGGCCATGGGAATCGCGGTCATCGCAGTCACCATTCCGGCGCTGAGATCCCGGTAGATGACCGTGCTCCAGTTGTCCCTGGTGATGTCCTCATAGCGGCTGTCCCAGAATGTTAAAAACGATTTCAGTCGTTGCAGCATATGTACCCTCTCCAATAACCGGCTGTGGCGCAGACGATGCGCGCTCCAGGCGGACAAGCGCGACAGCCCCAGCATATGGACAAATCTACGCAAGTGATAGATATCAAAGGAGTATCTTATGGGCACGCCGGAGCCTTTCCGGCGGCGATCTTTTGGCGGGCCGAAAGATAGTCGGCGCGTCCGGAGCCGGGCATTGGGGAATCGTAGGATACTGAAGGCTGTCCGCTCCCCTGCCACGGCCCGATACAAACGAGTGATTGCACAAGTTTTAGAATCGATGGGTCTCTCTCGCAGGGCCAGCCGTGTGCACGTGCTACTGCTATCCGTCGTGCTGCTGAGCGTGGTGATGGGGCTCGAGTGGTTCCAGAATCTGGAACACTCGCTGGAACTTTTCTACGTGTTGCCCGTAGTGGTGGCGGCCACCGTGTTGAACCGATGGCAGACTCTGTTGACGGCTGTGCTCTGTGTCTGCGTTCGCAGCCTGTTTATCCGGGGACTGACGCCGGTTGAGTTCTGGCTGGATGCTCTGATGGCGTTGGCGGCATATGGCGGTACTGGTCTCCTGGTCAGTGAAACGAGCCACAACCGGCGGGCGATCCTGGCGGCGTTCGCCCGCCTGAGGATGGAAGAAGAGCTGCGGAGACATGCCCAGGATCAATTGCGCATCCTGGTGGAGTCGAGCCCCGCCGCGATCATGACGTTGAATCACCGGGCGGAGGTGCTCGCTGCGAATCGCGCGGCACACGAGATGCTGGGATTCATGGATCCGGGATCGCTGATCGGTTTGTGTGTGGCGGATTACGTGCCGGTGTTCTCCGGCGCGCTACAGGTCAAGTCCGGGGGAGGGCCTCTACACGTTTCCTCAGCCAGTTGGGCTAAGCGCGTCAATGGGAGCCACTTCCCGGTGGCTGTGTGGTTTTCAACCTACCAGGAAGGCGGACAACGGCGGCTGGCGGGGATTCTGGTGGATACTTCCGAGGAGGTGCGGGGAGGTGCGGGAGCGGGAGCATGAAACCTTCCGCCACCTGACCAATTCCAACCGCCTGTTGGCCGGAGCGGTCGCGCACGAAATCCGCAACTTGTGTTTGGCCGTTCGCGTGGTGACGTCGAATCTGCGGAGGCATCCCGAGATGGCTGGCGACGCGGATTTCGGCGCGCTCAATACACTGGTGGAAAGCCTGATGCGCATCGCCGCGTTCGATCTGGCCCACGACAAAGATCCGATCGCGAGCCGGGTGGACCTGACCGCCGTGTTGGAGGAGTTGCACGTGGTGATCGAGCAGGACTGGGCCGAGATCGGGGGCGTCATTCACTGGGAAATAGGCGGCGTGCTGCCCTACGTGCATGCCGACGAGCACGCTTTGCTGCGGGTGTTCCTGAACCTGTCGCAAAACTCTCTGAAAGCGGTGCAAAAGGGTGGCGAACCACGGCTGGAGATTCGCGTCGCAACCGGGGATGGGCGGGCGACGATCAGTTTCGAGGATACGGGTCCAGGCGTTGACGATCCATCGACGCTGTTCCAGCCGTTCCGCGAGGGCGCCGATGGCTCGGGGCTGGGCTTGTATGTTTCGCGGGCCATGTTGCGTGGGTTTGGCGGCGAATTGGCGTACGTACCCACCGCGCGTGGTTGCCGTTTCGACGTTATGCTGCCTACGTATCAGAGGGAGGGCAGTTAACGCCATGCCAGACGCCGTGCACAATCGGATCCGTATCTTTGTGGTCGACGACCATGCACTGTTTCGGGCGGGCCTGCTGCGGCTGCTCGACGCCGACGAAACGCTTCGGGTGGTCGGCAACGCCGACTCGGCGGCGTCGGCGCTCGCTCAGTTGAAACAGATCGAGACCGACGTTTTGATCCTGGACTACGATCTGGGCGCGGACACGGCCTTGAGCGTGGTGCGTGGTCTGCGGGAGCGTAATTTTCAAGGACGCAGCCTGGTGGTGACCGCCGGACTGCCCGACCGGGATGCGCTGGAGTTGATCCGGCTGGGAGTGTGCGGCATTTTTCACAAGAAGCATTCGCCCGAGGATCTGCATCGCACCATCAAGGAGGTGGCGGCAGGCAAGATGTTGATCGACCAAGGCTATTTACAGAAGCTGGCCGAGTCAATCACGATGCTGCGGGACGCGCCCTCGCCCTTGACGGATCGCGACCGGAGCGTGCTGCGGCTGTTGCTGGAAGGGAAATCGAACAAGGAAATTGCGGGGAATCTGAATCTATCGGAGAGCGCGGCGAAGGCCGCGCTGCAGCAGTTGTTCGCCAAAACGGGTGTCAGGACGCGGAGTCAACTGGTGCGGGTCGCGCTGGAAAAACTGCGGGATGAAATTTGATGAATTAATTGCGCGTCTGCTGAACCTTGGGCGACGCGACGTAGCCGCTGATCAGGTCCTTCTTGATATCGTTGACGACCAGTTCGTAAGGTTGCGTGGCCCGTGACAGCAAGAACTGGACCGGCTCGTTCACCGTCTTGTCCCGCTTCTGCACGGTCTTGTCGTCGGCGATCACCTTGATCGTATAGCGGTTGTTCTTGGGATCGGCCTTTTCAAGCAGCACCGCGATGTCGCCCACCTTCTGCGGGGCTTTGGTCTTGCCCAATTTGAATTCCACATAATTGCGCTCGCCGAGCTGCTTCAAGGCGGCGAGTTCCTTGCCATTCGTCGCGATCAAGCCGCTTTGGACTCCCAGATCGCCCTGCGTGGCCTTCAGTGTGGCGATGGTCTTCTCGAGTTCGGAGCGGGTGGCCGCGACATCGCTCCTGACCTTGCCCACGTCCGTGGATACTTCACCAATCCGCGTGTTGGCCGCCACCGCCTGGTCTTTCACTTGGCCTACTTCCGCGGACACCGCACTCACGCGCTGGGCCTGCTCCTGCTGGACCTTTTGCAAACTGGCCGCAATTTCGTCGGCGTGCTTTTCCGCATCCAGCTTGGCCTGCCCGGCGAGTTGGCTCGCGTGCTGGCGGGTGGCGTCGAGTTCCGCCTTGAGAGCTTCCGCTGAGCGCCGCGTAGTCTGCGTGGTCACCGCCGAGGTCTCATGAATCTTGGAGATCTCGTCCAACAACTGGTCGCGCATCTGCGCGATTTCCGCGCGCGTCGTGTTGAGCTGGCTATACAGGTATCCGGTTGCCGCCATTACGGCTATGACCAGGACCGATAGGATCAGTACCCATGGCCCGGAACTCTTGGGCGGGACATAGGGCGCGCTCTCGGGAGAAGGGCTCATCGGATTGCCTCCACGGATAGAAAACACGGGAACCTCCTTGCGTCAGGTCTTTCTTAGGTGAGGTCTTTCGGATGCCGCATCCAAATGTTGTATTCACCTGATGAGTCTCAGTTTAGCTGACTTCTATTTGGTCCGCGAGGGTTCCGGTACCGGCGGACGCGCGAAGTCAAGGCTCTCCTGCTTCGGCACACCCGGCTCGAAACAGCGGCGGCAGCGGGCTTCGTAGGCCCCGGCCGCGCCCACCACGATCAAATCCTCTGACTCCACCAAGCGTTGCGTATGCTTGGCGGGATTGCCGCAGCGCATGCAGATCGCCAGCGTCTTGGTGATCGATTCAGCCACGCACAATAAATCCGGCATGGGAGGAAACGGCCGTCCCAGGTAATCCGTGTCCAGACCCGCGATGATCACCTGCTTGCCCGTGTCGGCAAGCTGGGCGGCCACTTCCACCAGTTCCGGACCGAAGAAATTGGACTCATCGATCCCCAGCACCTGGGTGCGCCAATCCAGCTTCTCCAGAATCTCCTTGGCGCTGGAAACGACTTCCGATTTCATCCGCTGCTCGCCATGAGACACGATCTCGTCGGCTGAATAGCGGTCGTCGAGCGCCGGTTTGAACACCTGCACCCTCTTGCGCGCGATCTTGGCGCGCCGCAACCGGCGCATCAGTTCTTCACTCTTCCCGGAGAACATGGGGCCGCATACCACTTCGATCCATCCCATGTGTCCGCTCACAAGTTCCATGTGAACAGCCAGAATAGCAAAGACCTCGCCGGGTTCGTATTCTGTATTCTGGTTGGTACCTTTGATATGCACTGCCTGGGTGGCCGCGTTCTCAAACCCGAACTCCTCGATACGCTGCCGCCGGAGGAAGCGCGCGCGAGCCTGGCGGATATCGTGCGCATCAACAAACATTGGGGCGGACTCAGCACGCTCCGCAAGCTGGTGGACGAAGCGATTCCTTATGATGAAGCCTTCACCTTTCTGGACGTGGGGGCGGCCTCCGGCGACATGGGCCGGGCGGTCCTCGAAGCGCGGCCTCTCGCGCACGTAACCAACCTCGACTACATCGCCGCGCATCTGGAGTCTTGCATAGGCGCGCGCGTGGCCGCCGACGCCTTCTCGCTGCCCTTCGCCGATGGCGCGTTCGACTACGTATTCAATTCGTTATTCCTGCACCACTTTACCGGCGATCAGGTGGCGGCGCTGCTGCGTGAGTTCGGCCGCGTGGCGCGCAAGCAAGTGCTCGTGATCGACTTGTGGCGCCACCCCATTCCGTATTACTTCATGTCGCTGACGCAGCCGCTGTTCGGTTGGCAGCCCGTCACCGTTTCCGACGGGCAGATCTCCGTCGAGGCGGCTTTCCATGCCAGCGAGTTGTGCGAACTTGCCGCGCGCGCCGGGCTCCATGACATACGCACCCGCGCCTATATCCCCGCCTTCCGGATTGCGCTGAGCGCCCAAGTTCAAGATTGTGTTGAGCGCTAAGGCGGTATAATCTCTCTGGGAGGAAAATGTCTAAAGAAGATAGCATTGAAGTCACCGGTACCGTAGTTGAGAAATTTCCCAGCGGCTTGTTCAGCGTGGAACTCGATCAGGAACGCAAGGTGCTTGCGCACCTGGCCGGCAAATTGCGCCGCAATCGCATCCGGGTTCTCGCCGGCGATCGCGTGACATTAGAGATGTCACCTTACGATCTGACCAAGGGCCGCATCACATATCGCCACAAGTAGTTCCCGTTCGAACATAACCTGGACCACCGTTGCCCGGCCCCTATAATTGGGCGGAGCAAGGCATACGCCCTTGCCACACCTTCTCATGGCAACCATCAGGCCCCGGCGCGCCACCTCCAACGGTAACGGCGGCGGTAACGATCTCTTGCGGCAATTGACTGGACGCGTGGTCGGCCAACCGCAAGCCGCCAACCAGATCGTCCCCTACATTCAAATGCACCAGGCCGGACTGGCGCCCGAAGACCGCCCCGTCGGCGTGTTCCTCCTGCTCGGTCCCACCGGCACCGGTAAAACCCGCACGGTGGAAGCCCTGGCCGAGGTTCTGCATGGAAATGAAAAGCAACTTCTCAAGGTCGACTGCGGCGAATTTCAGATGGAGCACGAGGTTGCCAAGCTGATCGGCGCCCCTCCCGGCTACCTGGGCCATCGCGAAACGCCGCCCATGTTGACGCAGCAGAAACTCTCCTCCGTGGCCAGCGAGGCCTGTGACCTTTCGCTGGTGCTTTTCGACGAAATCGAAAAAGCCGCGCCCAGCATGGTCCGCCTGCTGATGGGTGTTCTCGATAAAGCTTCCTTGCGGCTCGGCGACAACACTTCCGTGCGCTTTGAGCGGACCCTGATCTTTCTCACCAGCAATCTGGGCGCGCGCGAAATGCAGAAGGAGATGCAGCCGGACTTCGGTTTTGAAGCGCTGGTTCCATGCTCCGCTCCGCGTTCCGTCCCGCACGCCACCCGTAAGCTCGACCGCATCGGCATGGGTGCCGTTCGCCGCAAGTTTCCGCCCGAATTCGTGAATCGCATTGATGCCGTGATCACCTATCAGCCCTTGGGCGCGGACGCTCTGGCGCAAATTGTCGATCAGCAGATCACGGTCCTGGAGCGTCACATCCGAAACCGTTTGGGGGAGCGCGCGTTCGAGCTCAGAGTGAACCGGGCGGCCCGCCAACTCCTGTTGCGCCGGGGCACCAGCAGTGAATATGGAGCCCGCGAACTCAAGCGCACCATCTTGCGGTGTCTCACGCAACCTCTGGCCGCCATGACCGCGAATGGAGAAATCCCTCCGGATGCCATCGTGCACGCGGAGCTAAATCCAGACGGCGAAAACCTGGTACTGACGGTCGTTGTTTAGAAGTCTAGAGAGACGGCTAGTTGCCGCCGCGTCCGCCACTGCGTCCGCCCGGGCTGGGCGCCCCGCCAGGAAATCTGCCCGGAAATCCGCCGCCGGACCCAGGTCCGCCCATCGCCGGTGGTCCCCTCCTCATCGGAGGCATGCTCATCGCGGGCGCGGACGGTGGCAACCCCCCGGGGCCGCCAGGATTGCGTGGATAACCGCCGTATGGACCGCCTCCATAACCCCACATCTGCCGCTGTGGAAGGTAAACGCTCCCCATCATACGCGGACTGTAAAACGCGGGCCCAAACGGACTCCAGTAGACGCCATTCGCCGGAACGTACGTATACATCCCAAACCAGGGGTTCCAATTCCAAGCACTGGCGCCGCCGCTGAAACTGGAACGGTAATCCGAATTCGCGGCCACGCGCGCGGAAGCTACATTCGCCGCCGCGATGTATTGGGCCCGGCGTCCATTCCAGCGATAGAACGGATCGGTAGTCTTCACGTCGAACTTGCTGGGGGAAAGTGTGGCGGAGTCAAGCGCAACCAACTGCCCCTTCTTCGCGCGCATCTTGCCGGCGCCGGACGTAATCAGCGCCTGTCCGTCAAAGACCGCAAGCCGGCGCCCGGCCGCATCGATACGATACAGGCCTCGCTTGGGAATCCCAATGCGCGTGCCTTCCATCTCGAATGTAATCGCGTTGTCCGGCAGCAGCTCCCCCGCTTCGATGAGCGCGGATCCGGAAACCATTTCGAGGCGCGTATCGGTTAACGAGTTGGAAAGCATGCGCACGGAACTGTTCTCCGCCAGACGCAAGAACACGCCGGGTGTCAACAACACTTCCGCGCGGCCTTCTTGGGTGGAAAGCAGCTCACCATTCTTGACTTCCGGAAATTCGGCAAACTTGGGGTGGATAGCGCTGCCGTTGATCGTAACGTCACCTTCCACGTAATGGATCATCCCGGAGCGGGCGGAGATGGCCTGTTGCGCCCAGGCCGGGCTCACGCCGAAAATTGCTACCAGCAAGGCACAACCGTAACGCATGGGAAACACCTGCCCCAATCATGCGCCTTTTGCGCCGCATCGTCAACCAGGCCCTTGGGGGGCCACGGTTCGCAATGCTAGCCTGAAATATGCCTTTGCGGATCGTACAAGTGGATGCCTTTGCCAGCCGTCCGTTTGCCGGCAATCCAGCCGCCGTCTGCGTTTTGACGCGGGAGGCGGAAATAAAATGGATGCGCGACGTGGCCCGCGAGATGAACCTCTCGGAAACGGCATTTCTGGTTCCGAAAGAAGGCGCGTATGCTCTCCGCTGGTTTACGCCCGCCGTTGAGGTCGATCTGTGCGGCCACGCAACGCTGGCCTCCGCGCACGTGCTATGGGAAGACGGCCACCTTGCCGAGGGCACGCAGGCGCGCTTCGACACGCGCAGCGGACGCTTGACCGCCGGCCGCCGCGGTGACTGGATTGAAATGGATTTCCCCGCCAAGATCGCCGCGCCAGCCGAACCGCCGCCAGAATTGCTTCCCGCGCTGGGACTCGCCCGAGCCCATTTCGTGGGCCGCAACGCTTTCGACTATCTGGTTGAAGCCGATTCCGAAGAAACCGTGCGCGCGCTGACGCCGGACCATTCGCGCTTGCGAACTCTGCCCGTGCGCGGCGTGATCGTCACGGCCCGCTCCGCGCGCGGCGAATTCGACTTTGTCTCGCGCTTCTTCGCGCCTGCCGCGGGAGTGGACGAAGATCCCGTCACCGGCTCGGCACACGCGGCCCTGGGCCCGTATTGGGCGGACAAATTAGGCCTCAGCGATCTGACTGGCTTTCAGGCATCGGCGCGCGGCGGTGTGGTGCGCGTGGGAGTCCGCGCTGGAATGGGTGGATCCCGTGTGCTCCTCGGCGGACAGGCCGTCACGGTGATGACCGGTCAGTTGCTCTACTGAATCCCCAATGCGCCGTTTCTTTCTGTATCTGTCGCGGCACGCCGGACTCCGCCGGTGGATGGAGACGCATCCCTCCGCGCGCCGGTTAACGCAACGCTTCGTTGCCGGAACCACCCTCGAAGAAGTGCTGGCCGTGTGCGCCACGCTGCAGTCCGAAGGTACTTTCGCGGCGCTCGATCATCTGGGTGAAAACGTCACTTCGCTCTCGGAAGCCACAGGTTCGTTGGCTGACTACCTGGCCGCGCTGGATGCCATCGCCGCGCGCCGTTTGCCCGCCACCGTATCCATCAAGGTCACGCAGTTCGGCTTGGATCTTTCCGAAGCCGCGTGTCTCGATAACGTCCGCCGCCTCGCCGCGCGCGCCCGGGAAACCGGAAGCCAGGTCGAAATCGACATGGAATCGAGCCTCTACACGGACCGCACGCTCGGCATCGCCACGCAGGTGGCCGGCGAATTCGGCGGCATCCGCTGCGTGATTCAGGCCTACCTGCGCCGCAGTCAAGCCGACATCGAACGTCTTAATCGGCTCGGCGTCGAGGTGCGCTTGTGCAAAGGCGCTTACGATGAAGGCGCCGGCGTGGCTTTCCCCGAAAAAGCCGATGTGGACCGTAATTATACGGTTCTGATGCGCCAGTTGCTCGATCACGGAACCTACCCCGCCATTGCCACGCATGACGGAGCGCTCATCGACGAAACCATCCGCCATGCCCGGGAGAACGGTATCGGCGTGGACCGCTTCGAGTTCCAAATGCTCTACGGTATCCGCCGGGACTTGCAGCGCAAAGTCGTGGCCGCGGGATACCGCCTGCGCGTCTACGTCCCCTATGGGACGGCATGGTATCCGTATTTCATGCGCCGCCTGGCCGAACGCCCCGCCAACGTGTTCTTCCTTGTACGGAATTTACTGCGCTGAGGTTTAGGGGACCCGCCGCTCAGCGGAAAAAATAATCGTGTAGCCGGACTCCCGCGTGGAACCCATTCCCGGCCGGAATGCAATAACGAACGTCGCCACACGATACGGAAAACCGCATCTGTATCTTGATGAGGGAATCCGGTGTCAAGGGGTTGGGCGTGTGCGTGCGCAGACCGCCTCGCGAGACGTCCACTATCCGGACATCCCACTTGCTCGCCGAAAACGGATTCAGGATCTGCAAAGCCGCCGGCTCGTCGATGGCCACACGGGGATAGGCCCGCTTTTCGACGCCGCCAGGGCTCTCGTCCGAACCCAACTCCGCCAGATACGCGAGGCAGCGGTCCCGCTCGGCAAGCCTGTCCACACACGGCCGGCAACCGCCCAAATGAGCGTCGATGGCGGAAACAGCCGGATCACCGAGCCGCGCTTTCAGATACAGATCCAGGTCCTTCTCATCAATGTGCTCCGATTGCTCTATAGGCTGCACTCTGGGCCCCGTCGTCGCTCTTTAACGTTTTGCCGCGGGTGGGTCGTAGTTGCGGTTGCTAACGCTGGCAGGGTGCGGATCGCCGCGGTGGCACGTGTAGCACGTGACTGCCTGGTTGCCCTGTGGAAACACGCCGGTCCCGGGAAACTTCGCATTGATCTGCCGGACCATCGTAATCATTCTCCGTGCGATCTCCTTGCGCGGGTTTTCATCGGTCTCGAAAGGCTTGCCGCCGCCGTGGCAGTAGCCGCAATCCACGCTCAGCGCGTCGCGGAAGTCGTGCATAATCGAGCCATCGCCGTGCACGCGCGTGTCGGGAGGCAGAACTTTCAAATTGACCCCTGGCGTAATCTTCGGAGGAGGCCCGCCCAGCGACTCGTTGCGGTTGAAAAACTCTTTCGCGGCCTTGGTCTCCGGCTTCGCGCTGCCCCGATGGCAGGTGCTGCAATCCACTTCGTGAAATCCGGCGGGATAGACGCCCGCGCTAGTCGCGAAATTGCCGTCGATCTGCCGCACCATCGCGATCATGTTGCGCGCGACATCTTTCTTGGGGTTGGCGTCGGAGGGGAAATCGCCCTGCACGTGGCAATAAGTGCACTGCACTCCCAGCGCCGCGTTGAAGTTCTGCATGACGAAGCGGATATCCGTGCCGGCCGCCAGGACTTTCAGATTTTTCGGAGCAGGCGGAGCCGCGCCACCACCCGGTTGCTGCGCGAGCAGCGGCAGGGATAGCAAGAACAAAGCGAAAAAGAGGGGCATGGGTGAATGGTACAGCCCCGGCGCGAATAGCTCAACTCCGGCCAACCCTCCGGCTAACACTTCTCCAGCCTAGAATTGGAAAGGGAGCCCATCATGCGGAAACTCTGTCTTCTGGTTGCGTTTGTTGTGGCCGTGGCCTGGATCGCTTTGGCGGCCGCCGAAAAAATAGACACCGGCAATCTCATCACCGGCCCCGCCGCGTTCCTTGACTACCGGACCATCAAGCCGGGCGGTTTCCGCAAGATCACCGCGGCGGACATCCCCGCGCCTTTCGCGACGCGGTCCACCAGCAACGGCCCCGCCATAATGGACCGCCCGGCGGACGCCTGGCCGAAAGCGCCCGCCGGATTTCAGGTGGACCTATATGCCACGGGCCTGGACCTCCCGCGCCAGATCCGTACCGCTCCCAACGGCGATTTGTTCGTCGCGGAAAGCGATCGCGGTGAAATTAAAATCTTCCGCGGCCGCGGCAAGAGCGGCAAGCCCGAGCAAATCTCCGTGTTCGCCGCCGGTCTGCGCAGCCCCTTCGGCATCGCCTTCTACCCGCTGGGCCCGAATCCGCAGTGGGTCTATATCGGCAACACCGGCTCGGTCGTCCGCTTTCCTTACAAGAACGGCGACCTTAAAGCCGGTGGCGCCGAGCAGGTCGTCGTGCCCCGCCTCCCAGCGGGCGGCGGCCACTGGACCCGCGATCTCGCATTCTCCAAAGACGGCCAGCGGCTCTTTGTGGCTGTTGGTTCGGCCTCCAATGCGAGTGATCCCGATACTTATCCCGCCGAATTCCACCGCGCCAATATTCTGGAGTACACGCCCGACGGAAACTTCATCGGCGTTTATGCTTCCGGCATCCGCAATCCGGTGGGTATTGGCGTCAACCCCACCACGGGAGAACTGTGGTGCTCCGTCAATGAACGCGATGAGCTGGGCGACAATCTGGTGCCCGACTACATCACGCACGTACAGCGAGGCGGGTTCTACGGCTGGCCCTACTTCTACATCGGAGGGCATGCCGATCCCCGTCTGGAAGGCAAGCATCCCGAGATGAAAGACAAAGTCATCGTCCCCGATGTACTTTTGTCGGCGCACAACGGTTCTCTCGGCCTCACGTTTTACGAAGGCACTCAATTTCCCGCCGAGTTCCGCAGCGACCTTTTCGCCGCCGAGCACGGATCGTGGAACCGCTCCAACCGCACGGGCTACGAAGTGGTGCGCGTCCCCTTGGAAAACGGACATGCCAACGGAGCCTTCGAAGATTTCCTCACTGGCTTCGTGACCAGCACTGGCCGTGTGTGGGGCCGCCCGGTCGGCGTTGCCACCGGCAAGGATGGATCGCTGTACGTTACAGACGACGCATCCCGCTCCATCTGGCGCGTCAGCTACGTGGGGAAATAAGACGTAAAGTCGGCATCTCGTCCAAGTGACTCCGCGCGGTGGATTTCTGAAAAATATCCCTTTAAGGCTTCGGGGCAGACACGAAAAGCGATGAAATCGAGACCCTCAGGGCGACTCAATGCGAAAGTCCTATCGAGCAAACGCACTGCCCACGCGCTCCTTCGCGTTGCTCCAATCGCGCTCGCTGAGGTGGCCAATGATCGTCAGCTCTGAGCGATGAACCGTCAGCACGTAAGCGCGAAAGTAGGATTCTGCGCGAAGCCCGGCAGTCTGCCAGTCTTGAAGGAAGCAATCAGTGGATGCTGGAGGCTTCGGCGGCCGGGTTGTGAGAATTCCCACCAGGACGTCGGGACGTTCCGCGAGATAAATTGTGCTGGCGATAACGCTGGCGATAACAGCGGCGGGTCGAACTTTCGTCTGTACGGCGCCCTCGAGGACGCCCACTACGACGTCTCCGGGCTTCAAGCTGCGTCCTCTGATTCGCTTTCCTCGAGCCGGCGAACCGAAGCGGCGCGGAACTCCCTCAAGTCATCATCGGACCAGGAATCGGACCAGTCGATCTTGCGCTCCGATGCAAGATCGGCAAGACGCTCGATCAATCGCGACGATTCACCGGCTGCCTCGGGCGGCAGTCGGCGGAATGCGGTGAGCAGAGATGCTTCCTGCGAATTTACAAGGATTTCCATGATCCTAGACCTAGTATACGGCGCGCCGGAAGCGATTCGTAATGATCCGTGGCGCAGCGTAGAGTCTTGGAATCATCGGCGCTTGGACGTACCGCGCCCTATTCGTCAGGGTTTCGGATTTGCAACTTGCTCCAGGAGCGCATCCAGCCGCTGGCGGGCCGTTGCCAGCCGCTCCCGCATGTCGTCGTACACAAACTGGTGATCCACCTGGATGGCCTGCACCAGCGGGACCTCGGTCTGCTGATAGGCGGACTCAAGCTGCGCCCGCCGCGTCGTGTCCTTTACGTGATTTCCAACTCCGTACCCACTCTTTGGCCTCACTGCTCTTATGATCCCACCAACTCACGGCCGCAGAGCCCCCCTATCTGGCACTCGTTGATCATGAGGCGTGTATTGTAACATTACATGGTTGGTTCTGTTTCGGACGGAAGGGGTTAGGTGCGATTCTCATTCAAACGTTTCACCGTGCTGTTATTGTGTCTTGCGTGTGCTTCCCGGCCCAATGGGAGCGCTTTGGCCCAGCAGGCCGTACCGTCGCAAGAGAACCAGCCCAAAAGGCGGGCACGCGCTTTTCGCGTCGCTTCGCCGCCGGTGCTCGACGGGCATGTGAACGAGGCGGTCTGGGAAAAAATAGAGCCTATCGGTGACTTTATCCAACAGGAGCCATTTCAAGGGGCTCCCTCCACGGAGAAGACCGAGGTCCGTTTCGGCTACGATGACCACAACCTGTACATCGGCATTATTTGCTATGACTCCGAACCGGGGAACATCGTTGTCACGCAAAACCGCCGCGACGGCAGCCTGACCGATACGGACTCGATTCAAATCCTGCTCGATACCTTTCACGACCGCTATAACGCCTTCATCTTCGGCACCAGCCCCACGGGCATTGAGTATGACGCCCAGGTCTCCAAGGCCGGACAGGGCGATACGAGCACGGGACTTACAACGAGCGGCGGCGGGGCCGCCGTGGTGGGCGCGCAAAGAGGAGGCGCGGCCGCCGTCAACTTGAACTGGGACGGCGTTTGGACCGTGCGCTCCCAGATCACGGACCGCGGTTGGGAAGCGGAGATGCAGATTTCCTTAAGAACCCTGCGCTACAACCCTGGCAAGGATAAAGTGTGGGGCTTGCAGATGGTCCGCAATATCCGGCGGCGCAATGAGCAGTCTTTCTGGACGCCGATTTCCAGAGCCTTCGACCTATACCAAGTCTACGTAGCCGGTGATTTGGAAGGTTTGGATTTACCCCCGCAGCGGGATTTGCAGGTCATCCCCTACTTACTGGGCGGACTCGATCAGGATTACACGCGCACCGGCGATCAGACCAAGATAGCCCGCAACGCCGGATTGGACGTGAAGTACAAATTCTCGCCATCCCTGGTCATGGACGCGACATTCAACACCGACTTCGCGCAGGTGGAAGTAGACGAACAGCAGATCAACCTCACTCGCTTCAATCTATTTTTCCCGGAGAAGCGGCCCTTTTTCCTGGAGAACTCGGGCATCTTTGACTTTGGCGCTCCGCGCGAGACGGAACTGTTTTTCTCCCGCAGTATTGGCATGATCGAGGGTATCGACGGGACCCGTGTGCAGACCCCCATCGACGCGGGCCTTCGTTTAAGCGGTAAGGTCGGCCGCTACCAGGTCGGACTGTTGAACATGAAGTCGCGCCAGGTGGGTGACTCCATTGACGCCAATAACTTTTCGGTCGCGCGAGTGCGGCGGGAACTGCCCAACCGCTCCAGCGTCGGATTCATCGCCACCAACCGGCAGTCTCTTTCGCAACTGCCGCGGGATTTGGCGCGGCCCTACAACCGCTCCATTGGCGCCGACGCCAACGTGGGTTTTGGCCGGTACGCCAATTTGCAAAACTATTACGCCCAGACCATAACTCCCGGTATCTCCGGCTCGACTCACGCGGCGATGTCGTCATTCCGCTACGACAACAGCCGCGATCAGATTCTGATGTCCTACCGCGAAGTGGGGCACAGCTTTAATCCTGAGGTCGGCTATCTGCAGCGTGCTGGATACCGGCGGCCGCATTTCGGTTACCGCCGTACATTTTATCCCGCTAGCAGGCGCATCCGCACCATCCATCCGCATTTCCAGTGGAACCGTTGGTACACCATGCGGAGCATGGATCTGGAGTCCTCCTATTGGCACAACGATTACGGCATGACTTGGAAGGGTGGCGAGACCATGAGCTTTCAGGTCAATCGGAGCTTTGAGCGCCTGGATAGGCCGTTCGAAGTATTTCCCGGAATTGCAGTTGCGCCGGGCCGTTACGGTTTCAGCCAGATCAATACCAGCTACAGCACCAACCAAAGTGCGCCGCGGTTTGCCGGCGCGGACCTCGTGGTGGGGAGCTTCTACGGCGGCACCATTCGCGCCGCTACTGTAAGCGCCGGTGTACGGAAAGGGGAGAACCTGACTTGGACCGGCAACTACACCCGGAACATGATCAACTTACCGGAAGGCAACTTTACCACCGATTTGATTAGCTTCCGGTTCAGTTGGAGTTTCACCCCGAAGAGTTACCTGCAAACTTTCACGCAATACAACACCCGCATCAATCAGGTCGGCACGAATATCCGCTTTGCATTGCTTTCTACCGCCAGCAACGGTCTCTACGTGGTTTACAACACGCGGGCCGCCACCGTGGACTACCGTGATCCTCATGACACTCCACGGAGCACTCTGAGCCGCGCCTTCTACGTAAAGTACACGTATCTGTTCGACTTCTGATACAGCGGACTACTTGCCGGGCGCCGGCCCGAAAACCACGCCTCGTTACCGGGAGGCGTCACTCTATCCGTGCCGCCCGTTCTTACCGGCGCAACAGAGGGAAAATGCTGGAATAGTCGTCAGTCCACAAGCGGAAACCGGGCGGAGCGCCCGCGGTTCGGGCAGTGGGGAATCTGCTCTCGCCGGCATCCACAATCAGTGCCCATTGTGCTCCCAAGCACTGGGGTTCCGCGGGGGAAGGAACAAAGTCGACGAGCAAAGCTCGTTTGCCGAGAGCCGAGGCCGCGCTTGCCACCACTGGCTCTAAATTCAGGAAGAGATTCGTGATGTGGAAGGCCAGGATACCGCCGGGCTTGATGTGGCGGAAATAGGCGGTGAACGCCTCTTGCGTAAGCAAATGGACCGGTACGGCATCGCCCGAAAACGCGTCGATCGCGAGCAGGTCGAACTGCTGAGGGGCTTCGCTTTCCAGCGCCAGGCGCGCGTCACCCAAGGCAAATTCAACGTTTGCCGGCGTATCGCGGAGGAAATGGAAGTCCCGGCGCGCCACCTCGAGAACCAGCGGATTTAGCTCGTAAAAACGTACACTATCTCCCGTGGCGCCATAGGCGGCGAGCGTGCCCGCGCCAAGCCCCACGACTCCCGCGCGCACTCCCGCTCCATTTCGGCGGACCATGGGCCAGGCTTGTCCCGCTCCCGTACCCGCGCAATAGTACGCCGTGGGCAACCGGCGTTGCTGCGGATCCAGTAGTTCAGAACCGTGGGCGATAACCCCGTGGAAGAGTTTACGCACGCCGCCCTCGTCGCACACCCGCAACTGGCCGTAAAAATTGCGGTTCATAACGTGGCATCCATGCAGCGAGGCCCGGATGCCCAAGCCCAGCAAAGCGAAGGTCGCGGCAAGCAGGAACGCGGGCCATAACTTGAACCTGTTCCGCCGCGGAAGATCGTCACGCCAAACCACTGTGGCCATCAGGGTAGCAGCCAGCGCCATGCCCACCGGAAATTCGTAGTAGCTATTGAAGACCAGTGGAGCGATGAGTCCGGCGAAGACGCCACCCAAAGCCCCACCTGCTGAAATCGACAGGTAATACGAAGTGAGACGCCCGGGCTCCGGCTTTATGCGGGCCAATTCGCCGTGGCAGGTCATGCACCAGACGAAGAGCGAGACCGCCAGGAAGCTGACCGTGAAAATCACATTCGGCATGGACTTGCCTTGCAAGAGTAGATAACCGGTGGCGAAGATGGCCAGGGCTGAGAGTTGCAGGAATAGACGGCGGCGATAGACGCGGTCCGAGTCAAAGCACAGCACAAAGGTCAGCAGGTAGACGCCCAGCGGCAGAATCCGAAGAAACGGAATACTGGCGACGTCCTGCGTCAGGTAGTTTGTAACGGCCAGCAGCAAGACGGAGGCGCAAGCGGCCAGGCCAATCCACATCAGGTGCACCGCTACGCTGGGGGCCGCCGCCGCCACTTTTCGCTCCGCGGGCGCGCCCGCGGCTACGCGGCCTGAGGTCCAGACCGCCGCCGCGCACAGTAGCGCAAACGCGCCGTATCCCCATGCCCAGGCCACCGCCTGAGTGTGCACCGGGACATACGGTTCCACGGCGAAGGGATAAAGCACCAGCGCGGCCAGAGCCGCCAGATTGGAAAGTGCGAACAGACGGTATGGCGTACCCTGATGCCGCGCTCGTGCGTACCACGCCTGCACCAAAGGGCTGGTCGCGGAAAGCAAAAAGTATGGCAGGCCGACCGTCGCGGTGAGCATCCCGAGTATCCGCAGCGGCGGATTGTGGTTGGGCGAAGGTTTCCACTCCGCTCCGGGGATCACCGGCAGGGCGAACAGGCTCGCAGCCAGCAGCGCTATGTGCACGCCCGCTTGTATACGCCGATCGAGGCGGCTGTGCAGCCAGTGGGCATAGGCGTAACCGGCCAACAGCGCCACCTGAAAGAACAACATGCACACGGTCCAGACAGCCGAGGATCCTCCGAACCAAGGCAGGATCATGCGGGCGATGACTGGCTGAACTTGCAACAGCAGAAACGCGGATAAAAATACGGTGGACCCGTAAATTACTAACAACATCGGTTACGATGCGCGCAAGGAATGGTCTGCATTACCTGTCGCTCACCGATTGGCGATCGGGTCCGTAAGTCGGGCCATGCACCGTGCGATGCGAAAGGTACAGCCAGTGGCCGTCCCGCTTTTGGTAAACACGCTCAAACCAGACCGAGAACCAGGCACCCTTACCGGGAGCCGTGACCCGGTTCTGCGCCACATAGCGGCCATAGGTGATGGCGACATCGCCATGCATTTCCACTTTGACGGAGTCGAGGTCGCGCACGTTGTAATGCTTGTTGCGGACCCTCTCCAGAAACGATTGCCGGTTATCCACACCGAGGGGTTTGCCGCCCGTGGTCCAGGCGTCGCCGTGCGTGAAGCTGAGGTCTGGCGCGCTCACCCGTTCGACAAAAGCGACGTCGCCGCGCACCACGGCGGCTTCCATGGCTTGTTCGAACGCCAGCACTTCGGCAGCCGCGCCGCCGGATGTTTCAGCCGGCGCCAGAACCGGGAAACTCGCGCACAACAACGCGGCAGCGATCAGTTTGCTTGAACCCAGAAGTCTGTCCATGGCCGGAAGTTTATCACAGTGAATCTAACGCCGCGCCGCCAGTCCCTTAAACACGAACCTCTGCACGCGCTGTCCGCCCACGTCCTCGCCCACGTAGAGATTCCCCTGCGCGTCGGTGGCGATGTTATGCGGCGACACAAACTGGCCCGCGTAGCGGCCCAGCCGTCCCACCGTTCCCAACTCTTCAAACGTCTGCCGGTCCAGGATGAGAATCTGGTTTTCCGTCTGATCCGCCACGTAAAGAAAGTTCTGCTGGGGGTCCGCCGAGAAAGCCAGCGAGGATACCGTGCCCGCGTTCTCCTTGCTGTCGCGCCGGATGAACGCTTCCTTCACGAAGGTGCCGTCGGCGCGGAACACCTGAATGCGCCGGTTCAAACGGTCGGCCACATACACTAGGCCATCGTTGGAAATGCGCAGATGATGGACCTGGTTGAACTGTGGGTCGCCCGGCCCCTGATAGCGCGCGGCCTTGGGAGCCCCGTCATCCGGCTTGTTGCCATAAGCACCCCAATGCCGTTTATACACGCCTGTATCGGCGTCGAAGACGCCCACGCGCCGGTTCCCATAACCGTCGGCGACAAAGACTTCATTGGTCCGCGGATAGACCGCCATGTCCGCGGGCTGGCCCAAGCGTTCAGTGTTGTTGCTGTCATTGCCCGCCGCCCGGCGTCCGATTTGCAACAGGAACTTGCCCTTATTGTCGAATTTAAGGAGCTGATTTTCGCTGGCTCCGTTCGCGCCGCGCCCCGCGATCCAGATGTTGTTCTTGTAGTCGACGTAGATGCCGTGCTCGTCGTTTTCCAGCGGCCACTGATAGCCTTCGCCGGGGCCGTTCCAGCTTTGCAGGAGCTTCCCCGCAGGGTCGAACTGCATCACGACGGGCGCCGGCCGGCAGCAAGCCTTCCTTTCCGTCACGCTCCCGGGACGGTGAATGAACCACACGTTGCCGGACGAGTCGGCGGCGATTCCGGCGCTCGCCCCTAGTATCCACGTTTCCGGCAACTGCGGCCAAGAGGGGTCCACTTGAAAGGTGGGAATCTGCCTGGCGGTCTGCGCGTCGGCGTTAAAGACGGCCGCGAGCAATCCAAAACAAACTGTGACAAAAACGGCAACAAGAAATCGCGGCGAATTCAAAGGCGCAGGCTGTTTCATAGTGTGTCCAAGCTGTGCTGACCGATTCTAACGCACCTATGGACCCAGTTCTCCGCCCGCCCCGCTAACCAGGATCTTGGAGCACTCAGCCGCCACCGTTCGAATTATTCCGGCAGCGTAAAGGCGACGTACTCGCCCATATACCCGAAGCCGCTGATGGCAACCACGATGTACTGCTTGCCATTCACCGAGTACGTCATCGGCGATCCGCTCTGCGGAGCCGGCAAGTAGATGGAGCCGGCGTCTTTCCCCGTTGCCTTATCGTAGGCTCGGAGCAGAGCTCCACGGCGTCCGTCAGGCTGCGTGGCGATGCCTTTCTCGCCCGCGATCAGCAGGGTCTTGGTCACCAACTGTCCGGCCGTGGTGGGCCGTCCCGTACGCGGAATATTCATACCCTTGAGCGCGGGGTGATTGCGGACATTGTCCGGCGTGTCGCCATGCGCCACCTGCCACAGAATCTCGCCGCGATTGAGATCGATCGCCGTCAGCGTCCCGTAAGGCGGCTTGATCAGCGGCAAGCCGCGGATGGTCAAGCCTCCGCTGTTGTCCCCGCCTTCTTGGCCGCCGCCGACGGAAACGTATTGCGCTGTTCCGCGGATGAAATTCATGTCCGATTTGCCGGCCGTGGGCGGCAGCAACCCGAGCGGCGTCACGACTGTTTGCGCGGAAACATACGCGATGTGCGTCTCCGGATCGTACGATCCGCCGGGCCAGTTCGCCCCGCCGCCGGCCGTCGCCAGCGTCAGCGTCGATAAAGGACCCTGCGGTTTGCTGACCACGGGCGGCGTGAACATTGGGCCAATCTTATAGCGCGCCACCAGCTTCTCCGCCTCCGCGCGCAGCTCCGGCGTGAAATCGATCAATTCGTTAACGGAAACGCCTTGCCGTGCGAACGCGGGCGGCTTGGTGGGGAAGGGCTGCGTCGGCGAGTACCATTCGCTCGGCACGTCGCCCTTCTCGACTGGCTTTTCCATGATGGGCCAGATCGGCTCGCCCGTCTCCCGGTTGAGCACATACATGAACGCCTGCTTGGTGGGTTGGGCCACCGCTTTGACCACGCGGCCGTTGATGGTCAGGTCCACCAGCAGCGGCGCGCACGGATTGTCCATATCCCAGATGCCGTGGTGAATGTATTGGTAGTGCCACTTGCGCTGCCCCGTGCGCAGATCCAGCGCGACGATGCTTTCCCCGAACAGGCCGCTGCCGGGGCGGTGGCCGCCATAGTAATCGCCCGTCGGCGTTTCGACGCCGATGTAAACCATGTTCAGATCCGGATCGATGGAGGCCTGGCCCCAGGAGCCGGTGTTGCCCGTGTACGCCCAGGAATCGTTCTCCCACGTGTTGAAGCCGAACTCCATGGGTTTGGGAATGGTGTGGAAGATCCACAGGCGCTTGCCGGTCTTCACGTCGAATCCCCGAACGTAGCCCTTCACGTTGGTCTTGCTGAGCGGAGTGGCTCCGGAGATATGCGCGGCGCCGACGACAATCACGTTGTTGGCGACAACGGGGGCCGAGTGCAGTCCGATATTGGGGCTGAGCGGATCGATGGTCTGGTCGTTGTCTTCCTTCAGGTCCACCACGCCGTCCTTGCCGAAGGAGGCTACACGCGTGCCGGTCTTCGCGTTCAACGCGATCATCCGGTAGCCCGGCGTTACGTAGATGATGCGCTCTTCTCTGCCGTCGCTCCAGTAGGAAAGGCCGCGGCCGGAGAGTACGCGCGGCGCGACTTGTCCCCGCTGGCCTTCGTTCTCGCTGTACCTCCACAGCATTTCACCGGTCGCCGGATCGAGGGCGACCACGGTCCGCCGCGTTCCGGCCGTCGCATAGAGGACACCCTTGACCATCAGCGGCGTGCCTTCCAGATTCACCTCCGGCCGGGGGCCTAGATTGTCGGTCTTGAATCGCCAAGCCACTTGGAGTTGTGAGAAGTTGCTCGCGTTGATCTGGTCGAGCGGTGAGTAGCGGTGGCTGGTCACGTCGCCGCCATAGCTCGGCCACTCTCCGTTCTTGGTTCCCGGCTGAGCCGCGAGCGGCAGCGCCGCTCCCATCAGCAAACCAGCCAGCAAACCCACCACCGTCGTCACACTGCCAGCCCAAGTGAACACTCGCTTCATGTACCTTCTCCCTCTTCGCGTCAAGCGGCCGAAAAACGGTCCGCGCTAGGCAATTATATTACCTCACCTGGAGGAATGGAATGGTGCGGCTGGCCGGACACGATGGTGGACTCCGGGGTCCACCGGTTACGATCGCGCGCCAACGGCAAGCCGCAAGGAAGACATTCCGCAGAAAGCCAGCCGCCTGGGTGGCCTTGTCGGGAATCGTTTCCGGGTTGCGTGATCCAGGATCTATCTACTTCTTGATCGAGTATGCTTAGTTAAATCAGTCATATGCCGCTTTCCGTCGGCGACAAACTCGGTCATCTTCTCCCTGCTGGGCAAAGGTGGCATGGCGAACGTGTATCGTGGACGCGAAACCAAGCTTGATCGTGAGGTCGCCCCAAAGTCGTGAGTGGTGCGGTAAGTGAAGCCACGGCTCAATACGCACGTGGCTTCCTAAGTTGAGACATTTGTCTAAGGCGAGGAAGAAAGCACAATGCAAGAAAGAATCGGCGGAAATCAGGAGAGATCTGATATGGCGTGCATCGAAAGCACCTTCGAGAGGTGGAGCGATCGCCGCATGTTCCTGCTTGGCAGTCTTGCGGCGGCAACCGTCGCTGCGGCGGAGACTCCCCGTCTGGAGACCTTCACTCAATGGGTAAATGCCTCGCGGACCACGCGCGAGCGCGCGCTAAAGCCATGCGTCGAGCGCATTCGGGCTATGGACCCTTCCATCCAGGCCTGGGTCCAGGTCCTGCCACAAAAGCCGACCGGGAGCGGCAAGCTGTCTGGAATCCCTTTTGGCGCGAAAGACATCATGAGATTGCCCGGTAAATCGTAGAAAGTAGCGACTCTCAAACTGGCGGCCATAATAGGCCGACGGTTGGTTTTTTCTGCCAAGAAAAAGGAGAGAGTCGCTATGAAGAGACAATACCAGATCGAACAGCAACGAGCCGTGCAGCAGTTC
>CAMAVI010000032.1 GCA_945861625.1 Candidatus Sulfopaludibacter sp. SbA3 | reverse complement strand
CAAGTTGGATTTATTGGCGGCCAGCATCGACGCTTGGAACGCCAGGGCCAACCGCGAAAGGACCTGCATCCAATGGAAGTTTACCCGCAAAGCCGCTCGTGTCAAGTTTGGCTACCAAAGGAATACTTCTAAGCGGTCCGAGACCTAGTGTCCGCAGGTGTGCCGGGAGTACGACGCGAATCACGGCAGCGTCTGGACTTCGACCGACAGCACCGCCGGAAAATCGCGCGCAATCGCGGTCCAACTGTCGCCGGCATCCGCCGACGCGTAGACTTGCCCACCGGTCGTCCCAAAGTAGACGCCGCAGGAATCGAGCGAATCGACCGCCATGGCGTCACGCAGCACGTTCACGTAGCAGTTCTCCTGCGGCAGCCCTTTGCTCAGCGGCTCCCATTCGTTGCCGCCCGTGCGGCTGCGGTAGACGCGCAGCTTTCCGTCGGGGGGATAGTGCTCCGAATCGCTCTTGATGGGAATCACGTAAATCGTCTCCGGCTCATGCGCGTGCACGTCGATCACGAATCCGAAGTCCGTGGGCAGATTGCCGCTGACCTCCTGCCAGAAATCGCCGGCGTTATCGCTGCGCATGACGTCCCAGTGCTTCTGCATGAAGAGCGTGTTGGGGCGAGCGCGGTTCATCGCGATGCGGTGGACGCAGTGGCCGACCTCGACGGTGGGATCGGGGATATGCAAGGAATGTAGCCCTTTGTTGATGGGCTTCCAGGTCGCGCCGCCGTCATCGCTGCGGAACGCGCCCGCGGCCGAAATGGCGATGTACATCCGCTGCGGATTGCTGGGATCGAGCAGGATCGTATGCAAACACATACCGCCCGCGCCGGGAGCCCACTTGGACCCGGTATCGTGGCCGCGCAGGCCAGAAAGTTCGGCCCACGTCTGCCCGCCATCGGTGGAACGGAAGAGCGCGGCGTCCTCCACGCCTGCGTAGACGGTATCAGGATCGGTCAGCGAAGGTTCCAGGTGCCAGACGCGTTTGAACTCCCAAGGGTGCGGCGTGCCGTCGTACCCCTGGTGCGTGCCGGGGACGCCATCGTAAACGAACTTGTTACCGACGGTCTCCCAGGTCTTGCCGCCGTCGCTGGAGCGCTGCATGGTCTGCCCGAACCAACTGCTGCATTGCGACGCATAGATGCGGTTGGGATCGGCGGGCGAGCCCTTTAAGTGATACATCTCCCAGCCGCCGAAGTGCGGCCCGCTGATGCTCCACTTGTTGCGCTTGCCATCCGATTCAATGATGAACGCGCCTTTGCGCGTGCCCACGAGAACCCGTACGCTGCTCATTTGGTGCTTGGCCTCCTCCGAATGTTCTGGCAATTATTTTACTATTTGCTGCTCACGTGTAGCAGCGAGCAGTGTATACTAACGCGGAAAATGAAAGGTAAGCTCACACTGTGGCCGCTGATCGCCTCCATCTATCTGATGGTGGCCGGGGGACCCTTCGGGCTCGAGGACATCGTCGCCCAGATGGGGTATCGGGGAGCGCTTCTGGTGTTGTTGATCACGCCGGTAGTGTGGGCACTGCCCTCGGCGTTGATGGTGGCGGAACTGGCCAGCGCGATCCCCGAAGAGGGTGGGTATTACATCTGGGCGCGGCGCGCGATGGGGCCGTTTGCCGGATTCATGGAGGCGTGGCTGACGCTGACCGGCAGCATCTTCGACATGGCCATCTACCCGACTTTGTTCGTGAGCTACCTGGGGCACTTCAACTCGGCCATCACCGCCGGCGGCAGGGGCTTCTGGATCGGAGTGGCGATGCTGGCCGCGTGCGCGCTGCTCAATCTCGGCGGAGCGAAGGCGGTCGGCGCGAGCTCGTTCGCGTCCACGGCGCTGCTGCTCGCGCCGTTTGCCGTACTTTCCTTCTACGCCGCAACGCATCCCGGGTCCGGCACGCCGCACGCGCCCGCGCATTACGATTTCTTGCTGGGGATCCTGGTCGTCATGTGGAATTACATGGGTTATGACAATTCGTCGCCCATCGCGGGGGAAGTGGATCGTCCGCAAAGAAATTATCCGCTGGCGATGGCGGTGACGATTCTGCTGGTGGCGATCAGCTATGTAGTTCCCATTGCGGCGGTGGCGGCCACGGGACTTTCCAGCGATCAATGGACGACCGGCGGATGGGCCGAGGTTGCGCGCACCGTACTGGGCGGTGGGATGATGGCCGGCGCGCTGGCCGCGGCGATTACCGTGGCGGGAATGATTGGAGCTTTTGGAACGTGCAACGCGTTAACGATGGCGTTATCACGGTTGCCGGCAGTGCTGGCGGAGGATGGCTACCTGCCGAAAACCTTTGCATGGCGGCATCCCAAGACAGGTGCGCCGGTGGTTGCTATCTTCGCGTGCACGCTGGTGTGGGCGCTGGCGCTGAACCTGAGCTTCGCCAAACTAATCATTCTCGACGTGCTGCTCACCGGGCTCAGCATCCTAATGGAGTTTGCGTCCCTCATTGTGCTGCGGGTTCGCGAGCCGGAACTGCCGCGTCCCTACAAGGTACCGGGCGGGATGGCGGGCGCGGTGGGGATCGCGATTTGTCCTGTGCTGCTGCTGATCCTGGCCATGGTGCGCAACACCGCGGAGCCGGTGGGCCCGGTCAACGCGCTGCAACTGGGAGCGATCCTGATCGCCGCCGGTGCGGGGACTTATTTTATGAGCGCACGGGCGCGTAGGTAGTGAGTCTTGCCCTACAATAAATCCATGATGAAACGCTGCCTCACCCTGTCCTTGGCGTTTGCCGCCGCGGCAGTCGTGCTGTCCGCGCAGGGCAAGCCGGTGAAACTTCTGATCTCCAATGGCATGAAGGGCGCGATGGAAGAGCTCGCGCCGCAGGCCGAAAAAGCCATGGGCGCGCCGCTGGCGATTCAGTACAGCTCGACCTTCGGGCTGCGGAAAAAGATCGAGGCGGGCGAAAGTTTTGACGCCACGGTCATTACTTCCGAGGGCGTGGCCGCGCTGACCAAGCAAGGCAAGCTCACCGAGGGATCGAGCGCGTATCTGGGCCGCTCCCTGCTGGGCATTGGGATTCGCACGGGAGCCCGCAAGGCGGACATCCGCACGGTGGCCGCGTTCAAGCAGGCGCTGCTGGACGCCAAGTCGATCACCTATCCGCAAGATGGGGCGACGCGCGGCTTCATCGATAACATGTTTGAAAAACTGGGCATCGCCGCGCAGGTGAAGCCGAAGATTATTCTGGCGCCGAGCTCGGGCGCGTCCACCGAGAACGTCGCCACCGGCAAGGCGGAGTTCGTGATTACGCTGTATAGCGAGATCGTACCGGTGAAAGGGATCGAAGTTCTGGGCCCTCTGCCGGGAGAGTATGCGACCGACGTGAAGTTCACGGCGGCGGCCAGTACATCCGCGCAAAACATGGACGCAGCAAAGAAGTTCATCGCGTTTATGTCCGCTCCGAAGACGGCTCCACTACTTAAGGCCAAGGGCGTGGAAGTTCACCCGTAAGATCTCGCATGCCCGAACGCGTGCTGGCCGCGACCACCATCGGAGCTTTCCAGACTGAGGTTCGCGAATATCCATTTCCGGAAATTCCGCCGGACGCCGGCATTCTGAAGGTGGAAGCCGCGGGCGTGTGCGGCAGCGACTGGCAAGTGTACCAGACCGACCGTCCCGCGCGCATCATGGGCCACGAAAACGTGGGCCACATCTACCGTATCGGGCCGATTGCCGCGCGGCGCTGGGGGCTGCGCGAAGGCGATCGCGTGGCGCTCGAAGAGTATCTGCCCTGCGGCCATTGCAGTTTGTGCCGGTCCGGCGAATTCCGCTTGTGCGAACAGACCGAGGCGCGGCGTCCGGGGGCGCTGCGCTATGGCACCACGCCGATCACCGAATCACCGGGACTATGGGGAGGCTACAGCCAGTATCAATACCTGCATCCGAATTCGGTGTTCCACAAGGTCCGCGAAAACGTTCCGGCGGAGCTGGCCTCGATGTGCTTGCCGATCGGCAACGGATTTCAGTGGACGTACATGGATGGCGGTGCGGGTCCGGGCCAGACGGTGCTGATTCAGGGTCCCGGACAGCAGGGACTGGCGTGCGTGATCGCGGCGAAGGCAGCGGGCGCCGATCGCGTGATCGTCAGCGGACTGGCGCGCGATCAAGAGCGGCTGCATGTCGCGCAAGCGTTGGGCGCCGACGAGATCGTGGACGTTGAGACCGATGACCTGGAGAGCCGAGTTCGCGCGCTGACGGACGGGCGTGGCGTGGATCTTTCGATCGACACAGCGGGCGGCCCCGAAACGCTGGCGCTGGCCATGCGGGTGACGCGCAAGAATGGCATGGTGCTGTTCGCGGCCGCGCCTCCAGCAGGTGCTTCGGCGTTGCAGGCGAATCAATTATTAGCGGGCAGACTCACGCTCAAACCGTGCCGCGGCCACAGCTATGAGGCTGTCGAGATGGCGTTGAGTTATATTTCGTCCGGCCGTTTCCCACTCCATCGGATGGCCACGCATCGCTTCGGGCTGGCGGATGTCGATCTCGCGATACGGTCGGTAGGCGGCCAAGGAGCTCCGGGCGCGATTCACGTGACGGTCTTGCCCTGGAGCTAGATCCTATAATCAAGAACTGGCTCCAGGTTATGCTCACCAGAGAAGAAAACGACTTATTGACGCGGACCTCAGCGGGGACGCCGAGCGGCGAGTATTTCCGGCGCTTCTGGCTGCCGGCGCTGCTGGCCTGGGAAGTACCTACGCCAGATTGCGCGCCAGTACGCGTGCGCATCATGGGCGAAGACCTGATCGCGTTCCGCGACACGCAGGGCCGCGTCGGCATCATCGACGAATTCTGCCCGCATCGCCGCGCCAGCCTGTTCTGGGGCCGCAACGAAGAGTGCGGACTGCGCTGCGTCTATCACGGCTGGAAATTCGACGTAAACGGCGCTTGCGTGGAGCTGCCCAACGAACCCATTGAGTACGGATACGCGAGCAAGGTTCGCACCACGGCGTATGCGACCCGCGAATACGGCGGGTTGATTTGGGTGTACATGGGTCCGCCGGATCGTGTCCCTGAGTTACCGAAGCTGGAATGGGCGCGCGTGCCTGAAGATTGCCGCTACATCTCCAAACGTTTTCAAGAGACGAACTACCTGCAGGCGGTGGAGGGCGGCATCGATTCCAGCCATTCGAATTTTCTGCACGCGAGCGTGGATGCGTTCCGCCTGACGGATGAATACGTGGAGAAAACCAAGGACAGCTCGAACCTGAGGGCCAAGTATCACTTGCTGGACAGAGCTCCGCGCTTCACGGTGAAGAAGACGGACTATGGCCTGGCGATCGCGGCGCGGCGCAACGCCGAGGAAGACTTGTACTACTGGCGGACGACGCAGTTTCTGTTGCCGAGCCACACCATGATTCCGTATCAGAAGGGGCATTCGATTCACGGCCACTGCTGGGTGCCGCGCGATGACGAAACCTGCTGGGTGTGGACCATGACGTGGAATCCCGAGGGGCCGCTCGCACAGGAAGACCGCGACGCGATCGCCAAGGAGACCTTCGTGCATCAGAACGTGGAGCCAGTGACGTTCCGCCCGGTGCGCAACCAGGGCAACAACTATGGAATCGACCGCACGCGGCAGCGCAACATCACCATGACTGGCATTCATGGGTTCGCGGCGCAGGATCAGGCGGTGCAGGAAAGCATGGGGGCGATCGTGGATCGCAGCAAGGAACGGCTGGGAGCCAGCGACGCGGGTATTATCGCCATGCGCAAGCTGCTGCTCGACGAGATTCACGCGCTTAAGCAAGGGCAGGAACCTGCCGCCGCGCATCAGGGAGACGCGTATTGGATACGCTCATGCTCCACTTTGCTGAAGCGCGATGTCGCTTTCGACGAGGGTATGCGCGAACTGATGAAGGCCACGATCTAAAGTGACAAGGTCTAGAGTGCTCGCGGAATCTGACCTTCGAGCCGAACTGGTCAACGCCTGCCGGGTGCTGTACGCCTGCGGAGCGGCCGGCGACGGCTTGGGCGGACACTTGAGCGCAAGACTCGGCGAGCGGATTCTGATCAAGCCGCGCCCGGTGAGCTGGTGGAAATTGACGCCGGAGCATCTGATCGTTCTCGATTTCGACGGGAAACGTGTGGATCAGCCCGGGGAGCCCTCCGGTGTCAAGGAGTGGCCGATCCATGCGTGCATCTACGCCGCGCGTCCCGATGTGAACTGTGTGTTTCACGCCCATCCGGCATCGTCGACTCTGCTGGCCGCGTTGGGGATCACCGTGGAGCCGCTGGATCAGGATTGCGCCGCGCTGACGGATCGCCTCGCCGTGCTCGATAACGGCGCCGTCAGCATCGCGACTCCCGCGCTGGGTGATGAAGTCGCGCGGACACTGGGATCGCTGAGCACGTTGCTGATCAAGAATCACGGCTGCGTGGTGGCGGGCGAGAGTGTCGCCGAGGTTTGCGTGGCCGCGCACAAGCTGGAGAGAGTCGCGGAAACGATGCTGCGCGCGGCGCAGCTTGCGAAGCTGCCCTTGCTATCGCCCGAAGAGAAAGCCGCGATTCTCGCCGCGAGAAAAGGCGTGGAAGCGAGCAGTATGAATCAGGAACGCTGGCGCATGCTGCAGGATTACTATCTGGACCGCGCCCATGACTGAGACCGCGTGGAAAGTTCTGCCAACGGTTCTCCTTCCTGTTGCGCTGTGGTTTTCACCGCTCCAGCTCGAACCCAAGGCTCAGCACGCAATTGCGATTTCCTTGTTTATGATCCTGGCCTGGGCCACGGAGGTCCTGGACCACGGACTCACGGGCCTCATCGGCTGCTACCTGTTCTGGGCGCTCGGTGTCGCGCGCTTCGACGTCGCCTTCAGTGGATTCGCCAACGACACGCCATGGTTCCTGATGGGCGCGATTCTGTTTGGCACGATGGCCAGCAAATCGGGACTCGCCCGGCGCCTGGCGTACATGATCACCATCCGCACCGGCACCAGCTATTCCCGCCTGCTGCTGGCGCTGATTCTTTCCGACTTCCTGCTGACGATCCTGGTTCCCTCGGGAATGGCGCGCGTGACCATTATGGCGGCTGTGGCGATCGGACTGATCGGCGCGTTCGGACTCGGCGTGGGCAGCAACGTCGGCCGCGGAATGTTCCTGATCCTCACTTACACGGCGGGCGTGTTCGACAAATCCATCATCGCCGGAGCGTCGGCGATCACCGGCCGCGGGGTCATCGAAAAAATCGGCCACGTAGAGGTGCTGTGGAGCCAGTGGCTGATTGCCTATCTGCCCTCCGACATCCTTACGATCCTGGTGGCCTGGCGCGTCACGCTCTGGCTCTATCCTCCGGAAATCGCGTCGCTGCCGGGAGGCGTCGAGCACCTCAGGGAAGAGTTGCGCAAGGCCGGCCCGTGGACGGCGCTCGAAAAGAAAACGCTCGGACTGATGCTGGCCGCGATCGCGTTCTGGGCGACCGACTTTCTGCACCACGTCCCCTCGTCGATGATCGGGCTGGGCATCGGGTTGATGAGCCTGCTGCCCTTCCTGCGGATCCTGGGCATCGAAGACCTGAGGAAGGTGAACTTCCTGCAATTGTTCTTCGTGGCCGCGGCGATCAGCATGGGGAACGTTCTGAGCACCGCCAACGGCCTAACGGTTCTCACGAATTTCGTTTTCGCGTGGCTGGAGCCGTTGCTGGCGCGGCCCTTCCTTTCGACGTTCGCGCTCTACTGGACCGGTTTCGTGTATCACCTGTTCCTGGCCAGCGAAATTTCCATGCTGGCCACCTCCACGCCGCTGCTGATGGAGTTTGCCACGGCACATGGATTGAGCCCGCTCAAGCTGGGGATGCTGTGGGTATTCTCCTCCGGTGGGAAAATCTTCGTATACCAGTCCGGCGTGCTGGTGCTGGGATACGCCTACGGCTACTTTCGGGCGAAAGATGTTCTGCGGCTCGGCTTGATCATGAGCCTGGCCGATTCGCTGATGCTGTTGATCGTAGTTCCGTTTTACTGGCCGCTGATCGGGATTCGATAAGTAGGCTGCAGGCAATCCGCGGCGGTTCGCGCTAACTCATGTAGCGGGCGCGGACCTCGGCTTCCGCCTGCAACCAGTCCTGCTCTGGGGATCCGGGGCCGTCGGCGCGTTCCAGCCACAGGCGGTAGGCCACCTGGGCGATTTCCTTGCGATGCGCGGCGGTATCGAATTCCGGAATGGGAAGCGGCACCGGAAGTACCGGGCTGGTTTCCCTGGTGGCGGTCGCGCCGTGGTGAGTCTTGGGTTCGGTAGCGAGAGCGGTTGCTGTTTGGGTCTTGGGCATAGCTGATCGGTCTCCTTTAGATCTGGTGGGTCTTGCGGACAAACATTCTCGCGAACAACGGGGACCAAGTGGGGATCTGCGGGAATCGAAGTCTCATTCTACTACCGGTAAGCGGGAAAGTGTTTGACAATTCAGAAAATAATACGTGAAGCGGGCGGCGGCGATAAACGGCCGCGATTCACGAACGCTTAACGCGTCCAACCATAGAATGATTCGAGCGTGAAGTTTGGTCTTGGGACGCGATCCTCTACAATGAAAGATGGGCTTGGCTTTGCTGTGCCACCTCGTCTCGCCGGCGCCCAGTCCCTGCGCCCTGTCACTTCATCCAATCCAACGGGGGACATCTACGTGCAATCCGAAACAAAAGATTATTTGCTGGTCAGCGACTTCGATCAGACGCTCAGCTTCAACGACTCCGGCATCGTCCTCAGCGAGCTCATGGGCATCCAGGGTTTCCCTGAGCGCATCGCCGGACTCGCGGCTTCCCACCTGGTCCAGCAAGGCGGCGAACTCGCCTACTTACTTCTGCATGATCCGGAATACAGGCGCGTGCGGCGGGAACATCTGACCGAAGTCGGCAAGCGCGTTCGCCTGAAGAACAACATCCGCGCGCTCTCGTCGATGCTCGGCAATCTGGATGGGCACCGCTTCTGGTTTTACGTGGTTTCGGCGGCGCCGCAGGAAGTCATCCAATCCGCGCTCGAGGGAATCGTGCCCGAGGAGCACATCTTCGGAACGCGTTTCCGTTACCACGGAGAAACCGGCGAAATCGAGTCCATCGCCCGCGTTCCGGCGGGATATGGCAAGGTCGCGGTGGTCGACGAACTCAGGGCCGCCAAGAGCGTGGGCCATGATCGCGTCGTCTACGTTGGCGATGGCAGCTCGGATGTTCACGTGATGCTGCACGTGAACCGCCTGGATGGCCTGACCATCGCGGTATCGGAAAACAAATATATCACGCAGATCGCGCGCCGCACGATTTTAAGCGAAGATGCGCTAAGCGTGCTGGTACCGGTGCTGGAAGAGATCGTGGGGTGGAACGCCACGCAGGTGCGAACGCTTTACGAAGGGCACGGTTTCATGCTGCGCGAATGGGACAAGGTGCGGACCGATTCGATCACCATCTGCCCGGCGACGAATTCAGCCCCCGCGGGCGGGATCTCATGACGCCCGACGCCATCGGCTGGGTCGCCACGGCGGTGTTTTCGCTTTCGTATTTGTCCAAGAGCGGCTCCACGCTGCGCCGCGTGCAGGCAATGGCGGCGATTCTGTGGATCGTCTATGGCTTCGCGATCTCGGCCAAACCGGTCATCGTGGCGAATGTCATTGTCGCTGCGGCGGCAATCGGTTCGACGCTGGGCGCACGCGCAAGAGAGTAGGCGGCCCGTCGGCAACCTTACAGGACCGTCTCTTCTTCCTTCTTTTCCTCTTTCGGTTTGGGTGGCGAGGATTTGGGAGGCGCCGGTTGGCCGCAGGGGAAGGCGTCAATGAGGGAACGGAAAATGAGCTCGACCGCGGGGTGGTCCAACTCATCCTTGTGCGCATCCATCCACTTGAGGGCGATGCGCATGGCCTCCAGCACCTCGACGCCGGAGGGCGAGCAAATCATGCGGACTCCGGTGCGGTACTCGCCGACGCGGATGCCGCCGACAAATCCGCGGATGTAAGTCGCGCAGGACTCGCCGAACTGCTTTTCCTGATCGGTCAGTTGGGAGAACGGCTTGGTCGCGCCGGGCTCGCACTCTTTGATGAAATCCCTGCCGTTGTCGAAGGCGTAGCCGCGGCCGGCGGCGGCGAGCAAAACCAAAACGATCAGCGCGGCTCGCATGTCACTTTTTCCCGGCCGCCGGCGTCCCGTAAGTCTGCCCCGGGAAGGTCGCCTGCAAGCGGATGCCGTCGGGATCGAAAAACTCGTTGAGCGTCCCCTGACGGGACATCTGCGCGTTCGCGCCGAGTCCCTGCACCACTTTCAAGGCGGCGGCCGCGTCGAAGTTGTCCACCAGAACGCTGAAGTGATCGATCTTCGGCGGCTTGCTGGCGGCGGGATTGTACAGCAGAACGCGGGTTTCCCCAGCCTGGAACGACGGCTGCGGCGGGTCGCCGAGCCCCGGCGTGGGTTCGCCAAACAGCTTCCGGTAAAATTCCGTGGACCGCGCCATGTCGCTCACCTGGATCGCCAGATGATGCATGCCGCGGGAAACCCACAAGGATTCCTGCTTGGGGCCGGCTTCGGGAGTCGCGTGCGGAATCACCTTCCAGGACTGATCCGCCACCAGTTGAATGCGTGCGCCATCGGGATCGTTCACAAAGAGGCTGTCAGTCGACCCCGTGACCTTAAACCCGGCCTTTTCCAGGGAACTCCTCAAGCTCGCGGCATTGAAGTTCTCAATACCAAAACCGACGTGATCAATGCGTTTGGATTCCCCCGCCTTAACGGGCGCGATGGCCATGTAGCAGGGGCCCAGGCGAAGAAAGCGGCGTTCGGTGGGGTTGTCTTTCAGGACTTCGTTTCCGAATAGGCGGCGGTAAAACAGCACGGCCTTACTGATGTCGCCGACGGCCAGCGACACATGATCCACGCGCGTGGCATTGAGCAATCCTCCGGCGGCCCGCGCGGGGGTTGCGACAGCCGCGCCGGCAGCCACGGCGCCAAATACCTGTAGCGCCTTGCGCCGGGTTAAACGATCACCAAACATGCTTCCTCCTTAGGGGACGGAATCTCCTCACGGGAGCCGGCCGCTAGTCCGCCGCACCGTGCTTGCGTAAAATTTCAGCAATACGGCCGGTCGCGGGATCTTCGGCGGCCGTGCTGGCGTAAGCCGTGGCGGCAGAAACCGGTTGTCTTTCATTGCCTCTGCGTCTGGTCAAGAGACCCAGCGGCGTGAGTCCCGCCTGGTTGCGCGCGTTCAAGCCGGCTCCGTGGCTGGCGAGAAACTCGACGACGCTCTCATAGCGATGCGTCACGGCGGCATGCAGGGCGGTGTCCCCTGCTCCGTTGACCCCGTTGGCATCCCCAGCAGCTTTGAATGCAATCTCCACGGCGGGCAGGACTTTACTATCCGGCTCCGGTTTGCCGTAATCGATCACGTTGATGCCCCGGCGGTCTTCGTTGTTCCTGGTGTCCATACCCGCGGCGAGCATCACGGCGGTCGCGCCGTTGGGCATGGTGAGTTTGGCGTCGGCTCCACCGGCGAGCAGAGTCTGCATGATTTCCGGCTCCACAAATTTCGCGGCCAGCAAATACGGCGTCGATCCCATCAGCGGCGCCGGCAGGATGAAGTCCGTAGTGTTGCGGCGCACGGGGGTGGCCTTAGTCATGCGGAGATTGGGATTGGCTCCGTGGGCCAGCAGCGCTTTCACCAGAGCCAGATCGCTTCGCAGGATCGCGGCATGGAGAGCCGTGTAGCCGATGCCCAGGTCGTTCGGATTCGCGCCTTTATCGAGCAGCGCCAGCGCGACATCGCGATGACCGCTGTGCGTGGCCAGCGTCAAGGCGCTGGTGCCGTCCGGAAGCGCGTCGTTGGGATCGGCGCCTTTAGACAGCAGAAGTTTCGCGGACTCGGTATCACCCGAACGCGCGGCGAACAGCAACGGAGTGCTGCCTCCGCGCATCACGTTATAGTTCAGCTCTTCGCGGCCCGCGCGCTGAGTCTGCTCGCCCACGACGGTCTGGGAGTAGGAACGGGAACGGGCCTTGATCTCGGCTCCGAACTCCACCAGCAGCGCGGCCGTTTCAGGATGGTTCTGCGCGATCGCCCACATGAGCGCGGTCTGGCTATGTTCGGGCTCGCTGACCTTGGCGTCGGCGCCGTGGGTTAACAACGCCTTCACCGCGGCGGCGTTTCCCGCGCGCGCGCAGGTCATCAATACAGTTTCGCCATTGAGGAATTTGGCATTCGCGTTGGCGCGAGCGGCCAGGAGCCGGTCTACCATCGCGGCGCTCCCGTTATGGCACGCGAGATGCAGCGGCGTGGCGCCCAGGTCATTGGCGGCATCCACGCGCGCCCCGGCGCGTAGCAGTAGGTCCGCCAGCGTTGCGTTGTCGTGGTGCGCGGCCCAATGCAGAGCCGTGGCGCCATCGCCCTGCTGGGCGTTCACGTCTGCGCGTTGTTTGAGCAGCGCGCGCGCGGACGCTTCATCCTGGCCCTTAGCCGCTTGAACCAGGCGCAGGTCGGTGGATGCACCCCAGCCCAGTGCCGCGGTCAACGCAAACCCAGTCCATGCAAACACAGCCGCCAGTTGGAATCGCATACGCATTACGAAAGGGCCAGCATGTGCGGCTCAAGCCGTCCGGTGCTATCGCCGATCTTGTCCCACTTGACTCCGAACTGATCGAGCAGAGTGAGATGCAGGTTCGCCAGCGGGACATCCTTGAGCCGGGTATGGCGGCCGCCCTTGAGATTCCCCGCGCCGCCGCCGGCCAGGAGGAACGGGATGTTCACCGGCGCGTGCGTGTTGCTGTCCGCGATTCCCGCGCCGTAAATCATGGTCATGTGATCGAGCAGCGTGCCATCGCCGTCCGGAGCGGTACGCATCTTCTCCAGGAAGTAGGCGAACATCTTGACGTGATAGGCATTGATCTTGGCGGTCTTGGCGATCTTCTCCGGCTCGCGCTGGTGGTGCGAGATCGGGTGATGCGCGTCCGGCACGCCAATCTGCGGATAGGTCATGCCGCTTTGCTCGTGGCCCATCATCAGAGTAATGACGCGCGTAAGATCGGCCTGATAGGCGAGGACCTCAATGTCGAACATCAGCTTCACGTGGTCTTCCCACTCATTGGGAATCCCTTCCGGATGATCGAGACGGGGAATTTCCTGATTCTGTTTTTCGGCGATCTGAATGCGCCTCTCGACGCCGCGGATGGAGTCCAGGTATTCGACGAGCTTGGCGCGGTCGACCTGCGGAAGCGCGCCCTGGAGGTGGGCGACTTCTTCGGTCACCGAATCCAGAATGCTCTTCTGCTGGCGCATGCGTCCGATGCGCTCCTTGGGGTCCGTGCTGTTGCTGTCGCCGAAGAGCCGCTCAAAGATGAGGCGCGGATTGTTCTGCGTCGGCAGGGGCGTGCTGGGGCCCGTCCAACTCAGCGTGTTCGTGTACGGGCAAGCGTAACCGGTATCGCAGCTTCCCGCGGTTTCGCCCGACTCAATGGCCAGTTCGAGCGACGCCAACTGCGTTTGTTTTCCCAATTCGTTGGCCAGAATCTGGTCCAAGGAAATGCCGAGATCGAGCCAGGTTTCGCTGGTCGGGGGCGTAATGTCGGTCAGGAAGCGGCCTGTCGCCTTGGCGTGCGCGCCGCCCGTACGTCCCGGTCCCGGCTTGGAGTTTAAGCCGCTGAGCACTTGAAAGTGCTGGCGCAAGGGCTCGAGCGCGCTCAAGGTCGGCGTGATCTCGTAGTCCGGCCCCTCCTTCTGCGGAAGGTAGTTCGGCATGATCATGCCGTTCGGCACATAGACGACGCCGAAACGGTTGACCGGCTTGGCCGGTGTCGCCGCGAGCGCCGTAAAGGACGGCACCATGCTATCGAGCAACGGCAAACCTACGGTTACCCCGACACCGCGCAATAGCGCGCGGCGCGAAATGGCCTTTTTCATGACGAACATATTCAGTCCCTACTTTCCAAGTCTCGCTTGCGCAACGTTCACTGGCTTGTCGCTGCCGGCCACGCTCATGTTGAACGGAACGCTATTCACGATTCCCAAAATCACAGCCGACCACTTGTAATCCTGCGCCGCCGCATCGCGCGCGATTTTGCGGACCGCCGGTAAGTCAGACGTTTCGATCCCGCGGCCGATCGCGTAGGCCATCAGCTTCTCCGCGAAGGTGCGGACAAAATCCTCTTTATGGCTGCCCATGAGCTGGCGCAAGCCGGCGACGCCATCGAACTGCGTTCCGTCGGGTAGCGAGGACGCCGCATCGATCGGCGCGCCATCGGCTTCCTTGCGCCATTTACCCAGCGCGTCGAAGTTTTCGAGCGCGAAACCGAGCGGGTCCATGCGTTGGTGGCAGCTCGCGCAGACCGGCACGTTGCGGTGCATTTCCATGCGCTGGCGAAGCGATTGGGGCCGGCCGGGCTCGGGATCTTTCAGCGCGGGAACATCCGGCGGCGGAGGCGGCGGCGGCGAGCCCAGAACATTGGTCAATAGCCACCGTCCGCGCACGACCACGGAAGTGCGGTTCGGAAAAGAGGTAACGGACAAAATGCTGGCTTGCCCGAGAAGGCCTCCGCGAATGCCGTCGGTGAATTTCACGCGGCGGAAACGCGGCCCATAGATATTGGGAATTCCGTAATGCTTGGCCATCCTCTCATTTACAAACGTATAATCGGCAGTCAACAGCTCGCCAACACTGCGATCTTCATGGATCTGGCCGGCCACAAAAAACTGGGTTTCCTTGGCCATGGAGTCGCGCAAGTTCTCGTCGAACTCTCTATAGAGGTCGGTATCGGGAACCAGGCCCGTCAGCTTGCTCAACCCCAACCAACGATTGGCGAACCCGTCCACCAGCGCCTGCGACCGCGGATCGCGCAGCATACGCTGCACTTGCTGTTCCAGAACTTTCGGATCTTTGAGCCGCCCGCGAATGGCCAGGTTCAGGAGTTCCTCGTCGGGAACGCTGCTCCACAGGAAGAACGACATGCGGGAGGCCAGGTCCAGATCGCTCAACCGGTACGCCGTGCCAGGAACCGCGTTGGCCGGCACGCGCTCCACGCGGAACAGGAAGCTCGGCGCGGCCAGGATGCGCTCCAAACCCATCTGGATTCCCGCGTCGAAATCTTTATCCGCACGGCCGGAACGGTAGAAACTCATGAGCGTGCTCACGTCGCCGTCCGTTACGGGGCGGCGATAAGCCCGCGTCGCCAACGTGGAAAGAATCTTCCTGGCGCAGGGTTCTTCGGCGGCGGGAGTTTTCGGCGCGCACACAACAATCTTCCGCCGCGCGGGCGAATCGCCATGCGAAGACGTGCCATAGGGTCCGCCAATCATCAGGAACTCCACTGACGGATTGCCGTGATAATACTCATTCGTCGTCCGCGCGAACCCAATCTGCGCCGGCTGCAGAATGCCTTCGGGTTCCCAGAAGCGCTTGACGAAGGAGACGGCAACCTCGTGCTCGCCGGCCTTCACCGGAACGCGCACTTCCAGACCCGCGTCGGCGTTGTGCATGTATTCTTCAAACTCGGGCGCCCCTTGCGTGTTACCGGCGAAACCTTCGGGCATGGTGTAGCCTTTGGCTTCGCCGCCGATGGTGAAACGCTTGATGCGAACGCCGTCCACGCGGATATCGATCTGATGCGGCTCGCCCATGCCCACGATGTACTTGTACAATTCCCGGCGCAGTTGAACCTTGATGGTGTACTCACCGTCGAGAGGGAAGTGATAGCGGATGAGCCCGCCGCCTTGTGAACCAAACGGCAAATCTTCGCTCATCTGGTCGTCTTGGACAAGGAGCTTGGCGTACTTAATGGTTTCGACGGCGGCAGGCAGCGTCGTGTCACCGATGGCCAGACGGCTGATGGTGTGCGCGGCCGAAAGGTAGTTTTCGAGGAGGACCGGCGACACCGTAAGCACACTGGCGACGTTGTCGAAACCGTCTTGATCGGAGTCATCGGAAAAGAGCACCGCCTTACCGTCAATCTTCAACCCCAGCAAGTCGCGGATGGCCGCCGTGTACTCGGCGCGGTTGAGGCGATGCACGGGAACGCGTCCCGGATTGGGCTTGGCCGCGGCGGCAGTATCCAGCGCCGCTTCGAGCTCCGCCGTGGCGTTGACATAGGTCGCTTTATCCGGCCGCGGCATGCGTGGAGGGGGCATCTCGCCGGTACGCAGCTTGCGCGCCACTTTTTCCCATACTTCGGGGTGCTCGCCGATGCGGCCGATGTCCAGGCTATCTAGTTGCAGTCCGGCGGTTTTTAGCTTGGCGTTGTGGCAAGTGACGCAATACTGCTGAATCACGGCTTTCGCCGCTTTGGGCTCGTCGGCGGACAACTGCGCCGGACCGGCGAGCAAAGCTACGCCTATGCCCATCCAAGTTAATGAGCGGTAAGACATTTGGCCACCTTCTAGAGTACACAAAAATACCGCCGGTGTAGAGGGGCTCGAAACGGCTATATACTCTAAGGCGCAGCCACCCCTTTGCGCCGGCTCTGTAATCGGCGACAATGATCCCCAAATGAATTGTTTTATCCTTATCGCGCTTGCGGTCACCGCGTCGGCCCAGATCGGCTTTGCCCAAATCAACTACGCGAAAATCGAGATCCTCACGGAGCAGTACACGCCCAACCTCTTTATGCTGGCGGGCGCTCCTGGCGACGCCGATCTCAACCATCCCGACGGCGCCGGCGGCCGCATCGGCATCCTGACCGGGCCCGACGGCATCTTCATGGTGGACTCCCAATACATCCAGGTCACCGACAAGGTGCTCGCGGCCATCCGCAAGATCAGTTCGCAGCCCATCCGCTACCTGACCAACACGCACCTGCACGTGGACCACAGCGGAGGCAACGGCAACATCGTCAAGCAGGGCGCGATTCTGCTGGCCCGCGAGGAACTCCGCAAAGACATGGCCCGCGCCGCCAACATGGATCCCGCGCGTCTTCCCAACATCACCTACGGCATGGGCGACCCCATCAAATTCCGCATGAACGGAGAGGTGGTGGATCTGATTCCCATCCGCGCCGCGCACACCGGAGGCGATACCATCATCCGTTTCGAGAACGCCGACATCGTCATGATCGGCGACTTTTACCGCAACTACGGCTACCCCTATATCGACATCAACAACGGCGGCAGCCTCCAGGGCGCGCTGGAGGCTCTGGATTATCTGGTGAAGATGGCCGGCCCCAACACCAAACTGATCCCCGGCCACGGCACCATCATCAAGCGCGAAGACATCGTCCCTTACCGCAACATGATTATGGACGTGCGATCCAAAGTGGAGCAGTTGGTCAAGCAGGGCAAGACCGAGCAGGAAGTGCTCGCCGCCAAGCCGACGTCCGCCTACGACGCGAAAATTCCCGGGGCCCTCGGCGCGGTGGGCGGCACCACCAGCGCGGACCGCTTCGTCCGCATGCTGTTCTCGGAATTGAAAAAGTGAAGGATGCCGGCCCGAGAAGCGTATAGGCCACGATCCGCGGCACTAACCCCTAAGCAACTCTCATTAGCAAGGGTGACGCGGTCCGCGGTCCGTTTGCGCAAGTTCCCAAAAAGTCTGGTGGGCCCTGATGGATTCGAACCATCGACCAACGAATTATGAGGTTCTTGTCCTAGGTTCCACCAAACTGCCCTGAGCTTCTTCTCAATAGTTTAGATTCTATCGAGATTCACGGTTCTAGTCGGGCATTGGCCCCCGGTTGGCCCCCGATCTTAGGCAGGATTTCTGGCCATGAAATCTCTCACCCCTTGAATCATCAAAACTACTTGTTCACTGGTATATTCCCCGTACTTCCCGTGTGCTGCTTTGTTGCGTAGATCGAGCCACGCGGTGACGGACTTCTGATCGAGTTTTGAGTAGGCGGCAGCAGATAGCTCGGCATTTAGCATGTCGGCCTTCTTGGCTTTCCCTGCGTGGTCCACAGGAATCCCATTCTTGACACACAGTCCCCTAAGATGTTCCTCCAAGGTGCTTCCGGCGATCACAGCGGCTGGATCTTTGTAGCCCTCTGAAAGAAGATGCTCCGCCATTTCAATGAAGTCTGCGAATACTGTCGCGTGAATAAGTTCCGTCACGGTGGCGAGATAACCCGCAATATACGCTGCGCGGAGAGCCGTAAGAATACCGGCTAAGTGGGCAAGTACGTAGACATTTGTGACCGAGTACGCAGCAATCAGTGCCTTTGCGGATTCGGCGTACTCGCTCTTTTGCGGTGACAAACGCGCAATCGTAGCCAACATCACGGTCGCTGCGGATGTTGTGTCGACATCAGGTAGATCACTGCAATCCGAGCACTTTGATCGAGCGCGGAGCCCGTGATATTGGCTCAGAACCGCATCGATTTGTTTGAGTATTTCTGGCAATGGCGTCATCAGTTTAAGAAAGCCTCATAACCTGCTCCCCAAGTATGGCAGCAGCATCCGAAACGTCATGAAAAGTGGCGATCCCAGTAAGGGAATCCGTATTTCACCAGCCAAACCCAGATGGAAACTCCAAAGATGATAACCCAGAAGCTGACCCAACCCCAGATTTCATAATATTTTTCGCCCTTTTTGAAGGCCCCAAAAAACACGACAATCGCTATGACGGGTTTGAATATCGCGCCGCCGATCATTCTCAATGTCAGTTGCGCCATTGGCACGTTTGAAATATCTGGCAAAGTCTCGTAGCAGTACCACTCGATTCCAACCACCAACGCCCATCGGACAATAAAGCCGACAACAAAGTAAAAGCGGGCCTTGATGCGCTCGGCGGTTTCCTCGCTAATTCGGGGAAGTATCTGGTCCAGGTAGGAGACGATGGAATTGCGGCTAGTCATCGAGACTGGCGGATCAAAGCTATTCCAGAAGCCGAAATCCTGAACACTCGCGCGTCTTCTGGAACGGCGACGTCATTGTATGGCTCTATCAACCCCAATCGCACTAGTTCTCGGCAATCCACCGCCAAAGACTCCACCGAGTGTTTAACCCTGGTCCAGCGAGGAGGCACGTTGGCCGGTTGGAGCATCAATGGTATTTCCGCAGAAACATTCCCATTCAATAAGAGGCCATTTTCTTCCATGCTCTCCAGAATGCACCGGCCGGCCAACGTTGGCAGTTCCATAGCACAATTATACTCAGAGATCTAGAAGTTCCATGGATCGCAAACGGGGGATCGGAGGAGTTGTGTAAGCGATGAGAAAACCACTCGGTCAAATCAAAATTGTTGTGCTCAAGCGAAATCGGAAGGAACATCTTGCAGAATGCGATGAGTCTGGCGCACCGAAAACCGTTACCCTCTGCAAGAAGCAGTACGAAGCCGCTTCTCGCACTGCGAACAGGCCGTATCACGCCCCCGACTCCAAAACATGCGAGATCTGTGTGCTGCAACATGACATACGAAAATCTGTCTCCTTACGAGGTCGTGCATCAGATCCGGCGGATCTCGAAACTCATTTCCGCGTCAACTGGAAAGCGGCGTGCGGACAGGATTGTGCCGGTGACCTTACAGATCGCTTTGATCGTGTGACCTGCCAGAAATGCCGCGCTTGGCTCCGGAAACAAGAGAATTCAATCTAGCCCACCAGCCGTGGATCGGGAGTGGCCCCCGCGAAGGAAGTGGGCAAGGCCAGAGCGGCCGTAAATGGTTGAGAAGATTTGGTGGGCCCTGATGGATTCGAACCATCGACCAACGGATTATGAGTCCGCTGCACTAACCGCTGTGCTAAGGGCCCTTTGGGGATATTCGCTTCATCGTACCATTGGCGCCCGGACCCGCCACTGTGGATCGGGCCGCCAAATCGCGATTGCCCACTGTCTGGACGCGCCCTAGCCCCGGTGACCTTATCCGCGACAGTAAATCCAGATCGCGCACCCCGCAAGCAAAAGCGCCGCGGCCGTGAGGAAGATTGGAATCAGTGTCATTGGTCACCCCCTTGTGCGGGATGCAATCCACTGCCCAAGATCTGAATGGTGGAAATAGGGAAGTAATACGAACTTGACTACGGAAGCCTGGCTGCGGTCCACCGGCACGCCGGTGCTTTTAGGCCAGGGCATCACGCCAGGCCGAACAAATTGGATTGCACCCGGCCGGTAGCGGCCTTAGCTCAGGAGTAAAGCATGAACTCCAGCAAATTGCCGTCCGGGTCGCGCACGTAGGTGCTCGATCCCATTTTCCGGCGGCCGCCGCGGCGGGGACCGGGCCCTTCAATGATCTTGGCATTCGCCTTATCGAGCATCGCCTTGAGCGACGCCTGCGACCCCTCCCAGACGAAACAGAAATCGCCGCACGGAGGCCGCGCGGCGGGAGCACGGTTGGTGAACTTCGGGTCAGGCCAGCGCTCCGGCTTATGGAAGTTGATCATGTTGTCGCCGCAGTAAACCGAAAAGGCGGTTCCATTGTCGACCACATCCCAACCGAGCGACTTGTAAAAGGCGACCATCGCTGCCGTGTTCTGCATCGGCACCGCGACGTGATCGAATCCGCGCACGCGTCCGCTCTGTTGGCCTAGAGCCGGGGCTCCCGCCGCAATAGCACCGGCCGCACCGTGGATAAAACTCCGCCGTGTGTTCATGGTCTTCTTCATGACGCCCCCTCCCAAAATGCAACGAGCCCCGAGGAAGGGTATCTTCCCCAGGGCTCGTGAATAATCGCTACGTCCGGCCGCTTACTTCTTCGGCCAGAGTGTGCCCTGATCCTTGGCGGTCACCGGGGCCAGACCCTTGTAGACAAATTTCTGGAGGCGCTGGCCGCGATAGGTTTCGGTGGTATAGAGGTTGCCCTTGGAATCCACGGCGAGGCTATGCACCCCGTAGAACATACCGGGCTGCCGTCCGCCTTCGCCGAAGGTGGTCAACAGTTCCATGGACTGGCGTTCGATGATGTGCACGCGGTCATTCTCGCCGTCGGCCAGGTACATGTACTTCTGCTGGGCGTCCTTGGACAGCACTAAATCCCACGCCGAGCCGGAACCCAAGGTTTCCTTCGCGTAATACATTTCCTTCACGAAGGTCCCGTCCGGTTTGAAGACCTGCACGCGATCGCCCTGGCGGTCGCAGACATACAGCAGGCGGTCGACCGACATCACGACGCAGTGCACCGGATTGCGGAACTGCTGGTCGGGAGGAGCCGTGGGATTATAGGCCGGCATCGGATCGTCGCTCGGAACCTTTCCGTAGGCGCCCCAATGCCGTTTGTACTTACCCGTCTCGGCGTCGTACACAATCACGCGGTGGTTGCCGTAGCCGTCGGCCACATACAGTTCGTTGGTCTGCGCATCGACGAAGGTCTTGGCCGGCAGCCGCAGGTTTTCGGTGTCATTGCTGCCCTTGCTCTGCTTCGGCTTGCCGATCTGCATCAGGAACTTGCCCTCCTGGGTGAACTTGAGCACCATGTTGTCGGCGAACGGATCGACGCGGACGCTGCCCTTCTTCTTGCCAGTGTCCAGGGTTTCATCCTCGCCGCCGACGGTGCCGCGTGCGCTTTGCGGGCCACGGCCATTGCCGCCGATCCACACGTTCCCTTTGAAGTCGATGGTCACGCCGTGATTGGAGTCCGGCCAGTTGTAACCCTGCCCGGGGCCGCCCCAGTTCTTGATCAGATTACCGGCCTGGTCGAACACCAGAATCGGAGGCGCGGCCGCGCAGCACTGCGAGATCCCGGCCGTCAGGTGCAACTCGCCGCGTTCCAGCGATCCGGCGCGATGGATGATCCAGACGTTCTCTTTGGCGTCTACGTCCACGCCAATCGTGTTGCCAATGAGCCAGTGATTCGGCATGGGCTTGGGCCACATGGGATCCACTTCAAATCGCGGCGCCATAACGCCGGCAGCCTGCACTACGCTCTTCTCTTCGAGCATCAGCGAGCCCGCGCCCAGCGCGGCCAGCACCGCCAGAAAACCGAGACCTATGTAAATGTCACGCTTCTTCATGTGACTCTCCTTTTCAAACTTTGGTTCCTAACGGATCCATAGCTTCAATCCTGATATTCTACGCCAAAAGCAATCCAAGGGGAATGGGGCACATCCTTGAACCAGTGGGGGATGCCCGACGGGACCACGATGATGCTCCCTTTTTCAAGCTTCACCGTCTGCCCGCCCTCAATGACCTTGCCCACCCACTTGCCTCCGGTGACGAACGTAGCGTCACCCTCCAGCACGTAGAAAATGTGCCAGTGGTCTTCGTGGATTTCCGGCTCATTGCCCTCATCGTGGCGGCGGATGGTGACCTGGAACGGCGGGTTGTCCTTGAAGCCCAGTAGGGTTCCCGCGGGACCGTTGGAGGAGCTGCCGGGCGCCTTGGGGTCCTTGGCAAATGTCTTATAGCCTTGCTTGGCGCTGTAGTAGCGAACCTCGGTTGAAGACCGGAACAGACCCTCGGTCAGCTCGATCGTATTGCCCCAAGCGTCGTTCAGGAAGGCTTGCGAGATGCCCAGTTCCGGCCGCGCCGCGAACGGCACGTCGAACTTAACGCCGCTGGCTTCGGCCTTCTTGCAGAAGGCTTCCAGGTTCTCCACTTCGAATCCAATGTGGTCCACGGCGCGGCCCTTGGTGGGCGCGAGGGTTGTCATGCCGGGAGCCGCTTTTGCGTAAGTCAGGTTCACGCCGGGGAGATTGCCGGACTGGAATTCCTTGCGCATGCCCGGTTTTGCGCCGAAGACCTTCGCGTACCACGCCTGCATGGCGGCGATCTCGCCGGACTTTTCCACCACATTGAAGTGCACGTGGTGGAATGCGATGGGATTCAACATCACCTGGTCTTCGAGGACCTCCACGCGAACCAGATCGCCGGGCGTGAACAGGAAACCCTGATCGGGAATCGTGAGAGGCATGGTCCTCAATCCCGCAGCCTTCCACTTTTCCATGGACGCCTTCACATCGCGCGCGGCGAACGCAATATGATTAACCGCTGAGCCCACCGACGGCCCCGACGGCGTCCCCTGAGAGATGCGCAGCACGACTCCCGGAAACCGCACCACCGTGTTCGGACCCAGCTTGCCGGCGACCCCGCCCATCGTGACCCAGAATTTCTTGGCGGCTTCCACATCCGGCGCAGTCATTTGGACCACGCCCATGGATACGCCCATCTCGTTGGGCGCGGCCAGTTGCGGTACAGACGCCGCGGCGACCACCGCGAATACGGCGGCCACTACCGCGGCCTTCGTGATTCTTCTCATGCCGTTGATCTAATCCACCAGCGCCTGATACACGGCATTGGGGAATTCCGTGCGCAGGATACCGACTCGCGTGGACATCATCACCATCCCGATGATCTGCTCCTTGGGATCGATCCAGAAGTACGTGCCGTTCGCGCCGGCCCATCCATAATCACCCACGCTGCCGAGCCAACCGCTGGCGCCATTGCTCTTGCGGACGCGCACGCCGAGGCCGAAGCCGTAGCCGCGCAGATTTTGCCCGGGCTCGGGATAATTCGCCAGATCCAGATCGCCGACGGCGTTGTCGCTCATCATCTCCACCGACTTGCGGCTGAGCAGCCGCGCGCCGTTCCACTGTCCGCCGTTCAAGAGCATCTGGCAGAACTGCAAGTAATCTTCCGCCGAGCCCGTTAGTCCGCCCGCGCCATTATAGAGATCCACTCCAGCGGGCAGCGGCTTCGGTGGGTTCTGCTTGGCGAGTCCTTGCTCGGTTCGCAAGTACACCTGCGCCACATCCGCCAGGCGATTCGCCGGGATGTTGAAGAATGTGTTGTTCATCGCCAGCGGCGCGAAAATCCGCTGCCGGAAGAACTGGTCCAGGGTCATGCCGCTGACAATTTCGACAACGCGGCCAAGCACCGCGAATCCGTACGTCCCCGTATACAGGAATTGCGTGCCGGGTTGGAAGCTCAGCGGGAGTCCGCCCACCCGCTTGGTCAATTCCGCGAGCGAAATCCCTTCCTGTGACAGGTTCGCCTTGCGGAAAAAATCGGCTGCGGGGCCTTCCGGGCTGACCGTCAGTCCGGCTGTATGGGTGAGCAGATGCTGCAACGTGACCTCGCGGTCCGCGCTGACCAGCCGCACGCCCGCTCCCCTGGGGTCATTCGGCAGGTTCCACATGGCGACCTTCGGGTTCTTGAACTCGGGGATGTACTTGGAGACAGGATCGCTCAACACCAGCTTGCCTTCCTCCATCATCATGAGCACGGCGACGGCGGTGATCGGCTTGGTCATGGAAGCCAGGCGGAACAGCGTGTCGGTGCGTACCGGCTTGCCCGAATCGAAATCCATATTGCCCTGCGCCGCAAAGTGCACGACCTTGCCTTTGCGGGCCAGCAGAGTTACCGCGCCGGCGAGGTCCTTCGCCTCGACGTGGCGTTGCACCACGGGGCCAATGCGTTTCAACCGTTCCGATGAGAACCCGGCGTCCTCCGGTTTGGACAGCGTGAGGGATGCACCAAAAGACGGCGGCGCCAGCGTGGCGCAAAGCAGCAGGGCGATGGCTGGTCGTGCAGTGGTGAGCATGGAAGTTCCCTCCATCCGGAACTCTGTGCTCCAGGCTATCAGAAAAGCGCGCCGCGAAGATTGAGAAAGGCCAGTCTATCCCGTATTATTAACAAGAAGGAGTAAATCTACTATGAAAAAGTTTCTACTTTGCGCGGGGTTGCTGGCAGCCGCGTCCCTCGCCTTTGGCCAGGCCGCCCCACCACCGCCGCCGTTGACCATGACCATACCCGCGCTGAAGGACGGCACCGAGTTGCCGGTCAAGTTCTCCTGCAGCAACGCGCCCTCGGGCGTTTCCCCGCAGATTCAGTGGACCAATACGCCGGCCGGGACGCAGAGCTTCGCGATCCTGCTGCACGACCCCGAACCGCATCCGCAAAAAGGCATCTACGACATCACTCACTGGTTCATCTACAACATTCCCGCCGACGCCAAGGATCTGGCCGAGAACCTGCCCAACGGCGACCTGCCCAACGGCGCCAAGCAGCTCAAGAATATTCGCGGCTTTATGGGTTACTTCGGACCCTGCGCTCCTCCCGCGCTCTATCACCACTACACTTTTGAGCTGTACGCGCTGGATACCAAGCTGAACCTGGGCGCCGACGCGACCCGCGCCGATGCCATGAAGGCCATCGACGGCCACATCCTGGGCACGGGTGTGTTCGTCCAACTCTTTAAGCGCGCCCAGTAGTAACGGGAAGCGAGAGTGCATGCGGAAGACGCGATGGGTGCGGTTGGCGGCGCTGGCCCTGCTTGCTCCTTTTCGCGTCTTCGCGCATGATGCTCCTAACGACGTAACCGTCCGTGCGTTCCTGAAACCCGAGGGCCAGAGGCTGCGGCTTCTGGTGCGGACCCCCATGGCGGCCATGCAGGATGTGGTTTTGCCGGAACGCGGCCGGGGCTATCTGGATTTCGAAAACGCCGGACCCCTGTTGCCACCCGCGGTGAAGGTCTGGTTGTCGGATGCCATCGATGTTTACGAAGAAGGCACGCTGCTGCCAAAGCCGCGCGTTGAGAAAATCCGCATCGCGCTCGAATCCGACAAGTCGTTTCTGACCTACGAACAGGCGCTCGCGCATTTCAGCGGCCCCGAGCTGACGAATGAAACGAACGTGGTGTGGAACCAGACGTTCGTGGATGTCCTGTTTGAATACCCCATTCAATCGGAAACCGCCGCGTTTTCCATCCAGCCCGCATTGTCCAAGCTGGGAGTGCGCGTGCTCACCGTCTTGCGCGCCATTTTGCCGGGCGGCGTCGAGCGGGCGTATGAGTTCACCGACGATCCCGGTCTGGTGCGGCTGGATCCGAACTGGACGCAAGCCGCCGGACGTTTTATCGTCGAGGGCTTCCGGCACATCCTGGACGGCACCGATCACCTGCTGTTCCTGTTCTGTCTGGTGATTCCCTTCCGCCGCTTCCGGCTGCTGGTGCCCATCGTCACCGGCTTCACGGTCGCGCATTCGATTACTCTCATCGGCTCGGCGTATGGATTGGCTCCGGACGCGCTGTGGTTCCCGCCGCTGATTGAAACACTGATCGCGGCGTCCATCGTCTACATGGCCATCGAGAACAGCATTGGCGCGGGGACCGTGCACCGGCGCTGGATGGTGGCCTTCGGCTTTGGACTGGTCCACGGCTTCGGATTTTCCTTCGCCCTGCGGCAGACGTTGCAGTTCGCGGGCACTCACCTGATTACCTCGCTGCTGTCATTCAATGTCGGCATCGAATTCGGCCAACTGCTGGTGTTGGCAGTGCTTATCCCGGTGCTTCAGTTGTTGTTCCGCTACGTAGTCACCGAACGGGCCGGCACGCTGATTCTCTCCGCTTTCATCGCGCACACGGCCTGGCACTGGATGTTGGACCGTGCCGATGTATTGCGTAAATTTCACTACGGATGGCCGAGTTTTGACGCCGTATGGCTGGCGAGCGCGCTGCGCGGGCTGATGGCGGTGACACTGGTCGCCGGGCTGGTGTGGTTGATGAATCTCTACTTGCGGCGGCGCTCCGGCTTCGATGCTCCCCGTGACTCCCCTGAAATCCAGTAACCACTGACGGCCCGACGTATAATTGATTTGGTATGAAGCCGTCTCTGGTTGTGATCGTCGGCCTACTCCTGGCACTGTTGACCCAAGCTCCTTCGTCGAAGGCGCAGGTTCCTTCCCTGCCTTCCCGCCAAGTACCGCCAGCGCGGCCGGCCGCGGCCCCCAAGGCGATCCCGGCGGAGGAAGACCTGGGTGCGCGGATCACTCTGGACGTGACCCGCGTCAACCTGCTGTTTACCGTTTCCGACAAGAAGGGCCGCTTCGTTACCGACCTGAACAAGGATGACTTCGACGTCGCCGAGAGCAAGAAGCCTCAGAAAGTTCTCGAATTCACCGCCGAAACGGATGTTCCACTGCGTATCGGCATCCTGATCGACACCAGCAACAGTATTCGCGACCGCTTCCGTTTCCAGCAGGAGGCCGCAACCGAGTTTGTGAATGCAGTCATCCGTCCCGGGCAGGATAAGGGCATGGTGGTGAGCTTCGACAGCGCCGCGGAATTGGTTTCCGACCTCACCGACAGCGCCGAACAGTTAGGCAAGGCCATCCGCAATCTCCGCCCCGGCGGCGGCACGGCGCTCTATGATGCGATTTATTTCGCCTGCAAGGAAAAGCTGATGGAGGCCGATCAGTCCCGCGACAAGGCGCGCCGCGCCATCGTGGTTCTGACCGATGGCGAGGACAACGACAGCCGCTTGTCGCGCGCGCAGGCTCTGGAGATGGCGCATAAGGCCGATGTGGTGATTTATACGATTTCCACGAATATTTCGCGCATTCCGACCGACGGCGACAAGATTCTGCGCTACTTCGCCGAAGAGACCGGCGGGCTGGCGTTTTTTCCGTTTAAATCGACGGACCTGACGCAGTCATTTGAAAATATCGCCAACGAGCTGCGCCACCAGTACAACGTATTTTACCGTCCCGAACCCCTCAACGCCGACGGGCAATACCATCCCGTGGACATCCGCGTGAAGAACCGCAAGGACCTGCTCGTGCGCGCCCGCCGCGGTTACTACGCGCCAAAGTTTTAGATCCACCAGAAAAACGATTGTCAACGTTATTGACACGAGCCACTAATGTCAATATAATTGACATTATGAAAAACGCCCATGAGGCCCTCGAACTGCTGATCTGGGAGTTGCGCCGCGCCTTCCGCGAGCTGGCCGACGCCGCGGATCAACACTTGCTGCCCCTGGGCATCCGGGCCGCCGAGCGGGTCTTTCTGGAGTTCCTGGCGCGGGAGCAAGACGCCAATTCACTGTCGCAACTGGCCCGGAAATATTCCGTGAGCCGCCAGCACATCCAGCAGACGCTGCGGAGGCTTCCGCATCCTGAATGGGTGGAAGAATGCGCCGACCCCGCGGATCAGCGGACGATTCTGCTCCGCCTCAGTCCCCAGGGAAAGAGTATTTGGAAAAAGATACAGGCCGCCGACCGGGAGTTCCTGCGCCGCCTCGCCAAGCGGCTTCCTCCAGGGCGAGTTCTGGCGGCCACGGCGGCTCTTCGGCAGCTTCGCAGCGAATTGGACAAGACCAGAAAGGAAATCTCCAATGAACCCTCAAGGTAGTCAACCTTCGTCGCATTCCTTCCACGGACCGCGGCCCCCGCGAGCGCTGCTTTTCAGCATTCTGGTCCAGATTCCGGGTTCCCTGCTACTGTGGCCGCCTTCTCACGACGCGGCTTCCGTATCGCTTGGCTTTGCTCTTCTGCTTGCCGGCGGCGCACTGGATGTTTGGTGCGTCAAATTGTTTCAGGCGCACAAGACTGGCGTGTGCCCCTTCAGTCCGCTGGGAGGGCTCGTGACGGCAGGGCCATATCGCGTTTCCCGCAATCCGATGTATCTCGGATTGGTAATGATCGGCGCGGGAATCGCCTTCGTCACCGGATTCGCGGGGAACCTGTGGGCCTCCGCTGCCTTGGCCCTATATTTGCACTTTGGTTTTATCGTGCGGGAAGAGGCGTTCCTGCGCGAGCAACTGGGTGCGCCGTACTTGGAGTATTCCAGCCGCACATCCCGCTGGCTCGGTTTGCCGGATGGGGCGCGCCGGGCTGCGCCCGCGGCGCTACCCGGCATGCCTGAAACACGGCCGTGACGATCAGGGCTGGTCAGTGCTTGCAATCCGGAAGCCGCCGTCGCGGAAAATAACTTCTTTCACTTGCCCGCGGCTCCCGATGGGTCCAATCGACTGGCCGTTCCATTGGACCTGTAGGCCTCCCGCGTTGCCGACGCGGAGCGTAGCGCTGCTTGGCAGGTCGAGACTCTGTTGCTCTCCGGGCGAAAACAGTTTCGCGAGAATGGTGTGCCCTCCCTCATCGCGGATGGCCACCCAGGTGGGCTCGGAAGCCTCCAGCCGGAGACTCGCTCCTCCCGTTTGCAGTTTGGGCGCTGGAGCTATGGTTGACGCCGGAGCCAGCGCCGGCGCGGCCGCTGGAGCAGTAGGACGTGCAATCGCAGCCACCGGTACAGGTGCAGCCACGGGTGCAGGCGCGGCCGGAGTCACGTCGTTAGCCGCGACCACCGGTGGGGCGGTTCCCAGCGACGGGTTGCCATCGGAAAAATTCTGCCAAACCCACGTCCCCAGGAAGATCACGCCCATGACCAGAAACGCCGCGGCGACTCCGATATGCCAGCTCCGCTGCGGTTGGCGCAACGCGGAGGCGCCCCACTCGAAGGAAGGCGGAGGAGTAACGGCTGCCGGCGGGGTAGCCACTGGGGTATCCATTGGGACATCCGGTTCGACGGGCTCCAACTGGATTACCGGCAAAGCAGCCACCGGCACCTTCGCGGGAGGCCCCGCCGGGGCTTCCGCCACCGGAGCGGGTGCTGGCCGACCAACAGGTTCAGCCGCGGAAGTTGCGGCGGCCGTTGCCATGGGCATTTCGGCCTCCGGAAGAATGGCTTCCTCCAGGGGCAGCACGACAACGGGATCCGGCACGGGGAGGGCAGCCTGCGCCGCCGGCGCGGGAGCCGCCATCGCCTCCAGTTGGCGCGTGGTCTGCGCGCAGAATCCCTCCACGGCGCCCAGCAGCTTGCGTACGCTATCCTCGGTGGACGATGATTTCACGTGCAGGTCTTCAATCAAACCCGACTGATCTTCAATCGCTTTCTCCACGCGGCTGATCCGGCGGTCCAGGTTGGCTTCCACGTCCCGCACGTGAGACGCCCATTTTGCCGGCTCGACACGCTCCTGCCGCTCTGAAAAGATTCGCGCCCCGGCGCTGGAGTTTGCAATGGCAGGCAGACGGGTGTCCTGATCCATTTCACCGGCGCCCGCCAGCAACTGCATCTCCTCGCTGATACGGAGCGCGTCGCGACGCGACAGGCAACGCCATTCGGCGGGCTCGGAGGCCTGATCCTTCAAGAACAGACCGAAGCCGAGAAGTTCGTCTTCTCCGATCGCGTTCGTGATGCCGGCAAATTGCGCGATGGTCGTGCGGCGCAGAGACGTGGTTCCGTCGAAAGCCGCATGAAACGCGGTCACTTGCTCGGAGGTCACCGGACCCACGAATTCCGCCGTGAAGTTCAGGGATTCGTGATCGAAGTCAAACCCCAGCCACTCGCCCTTGCTTTGGTCCACGTGCACATCTTCCGCCAGCATATGGAAAAACTTCTGGGCCTGATCCACAACGCTGGCTAGTTTGTGCAGGGGAACTCCCACGCCGCCGCGGTTCAATTCAATTCGAATGCGTAACCGTGCCATATGGTCTACCCCGCACCCGCGGTGCGCGCCGCGCCCGCTTTGCTGCGGGCTGCCTGAACCAAATTTTCAAATGCCGCGCGATCCACGCGGTATTCCGCTGCTCCCAGCTTCCCGCTTGTGGACAAGTCCGGCTTGAGAAGTTGCGGCTCCAGTTCCGCGGCGCGGAAAAAATAGCTCGCGGCAATTCCAAAGTCGTGATTTTCCAGGGCGGCCAGCGCGAGCCCCTGGAGAGCGATGCTGGACCGGGGATTCAGATCGAGTAACTGCTTGGCGTATTTTTGGATGCGGTCGAGATCGAACACGTCCAGACTCATGGCAACCAGATTGGCCATCGCCTCGCTCGCCTTGGGGTCCAGCAGCAACAGGCGTTGATAGTTGGCCTCGGCTTCATCAAAGCGGCGCAAGCGGTGCAATGCCACCGCGCGGCCAAACAGGGCCCGCCTGCGGGCGGCGTCCGACCAGCACTGGTCGAAACAGGAGAGAGCTTCTTCATGGCGCTGCAAATGCAAAAGGCAGTTGCCCATATCCACACGCACTTCGTCGCGATGAGGATCGAACTTCAGCACTGCCTGGAACGCTTCGGATGCGGCTTCCCACCGCCCCAACCGGTGCAGGCAGGCGCCCAAATTGGATTGCGCGTAGATATTGTCCGGCTCCGAAGCCGTGACGGTGAAATAGCTTCCCGCCGCTTCTTTGATCAGCCCCATTTCCATCTGTAAATCGCCGCGCAGAATGTACAGATCCACGGAGAATTCGCCGGCGGAAGAGAGAACATCGAGGGCTTCGCGCGGGCGGCCCTGCGCGCGCAGGTCGAGAGCCGCGCGCACCGGATCGGATTGCACGGGCGCAACCGTGGAAAGGGGAAGGCTCATCGGAAGGATGTCACCGCCACGCGGGCGGCGCCTTTCTTGAAAAATGTAAATCGCACGGTCTGCAAGGAAGGCCTCTGTCCCCGTTCGTCGTAAAAACCAAACGGCCCGGAGGGCAGGCGCGCGTCGGTCCAGTAATCCGCCGGACTTCCTTGCGCCCACATGGTGAAGGCCGGGCCCGCGACATCCATGCGGATGCGTACCGTGGATCCTGCCTGTGCTTGCGTGATGACTTTGCGCGTGTGCCCGCCCTCCACGCCGCCGCCACGCCGCCGACAACTTCGAAATGCTCCAGCACCAAAGCTGAACTACTGCCGGGCTGCTACTGGCTCAGGCGGGCTCCGTAGTAGTTGCTGGCATCGCGAATGCGAAACAGCCAGCCAACGCCAAGTCCATCCGGCACCCAGCTAAATTCCACGCGGTAGTCGGATTCCGCGCGCGAGGGATCATACACGGAAACCACTCTCCCCGCCGCCGATAGTCCGCTGCGCGTCCACCCGCCGGACATCCCGGATTCCGCTTCACTCGCGGTACGTTGCGAAGTGCCGGCCTCCGGCCGCACGAAAGTGGCGATGCCGGTACCGGCGAGCGCCACAACCACTACGGCGATCCAGCGCCCGTGCCGTCCCAGAAACGAGTCGGTCCTTTGTACCATCAAGGCCGGGGCAAAACCTATTTCCACCGGAGCCGGCAGTGGAGCCGATGCGGTCCCAGGTACGTGGGCTGGTTCGGGAACCTCCGCAATCTGCAACCGGACCGGGGCGGCCGCGGGCCTTACCATCTTGGGAATGACCATTTCCCAATGCGCGGAGGGCCCGGGATTCACCGGCAGAGCCTCCACGACGGGCGGCTTAGGGGGTGCGGCGGTAATGGCGGTTGGGCGAGGCTTGGGTGGAGCAACGACCGGGCCGGCGGCAGATACCGGCCCAGAATCGAGTGCCGTCCGACTCAAATAAGACCAAGTGACGGGAAAACGGAGGAGCGCGACGCACTCATAACCACCGGCACCGGTACTTTGCTTCACTGGAACCACGATATATTGGGATTCACAGAATTAAGGACCAATAGATAGTACCATGGAAGACAATCGGAACTCAATAGTTCTAAACTATATAGCGACGAGGTATCCGGCACATGGCGGAGAGGAAAATTGAAGGACGGCCCGAACCGAAACTGCGAGAGGCGGCTGCGCGGACGGCCGAGGCGCTGCAAACCCTGCAGTCGCGCCTCAGACACGAATCGGTGGCTCCAAGCGACGATAGCCCCGATGACCTTGGGCGCCAACTGAGCGAATACTTCGCGGAGTCGGCGCAATCCCCAGTGGGGCCTCCATCCGACCGCCTACCTGATGACCTGCGGGAACTGGTGATCCACAGCGTCGCCGAAAAGGTATTACGGACATGGAGTGATCCCAGCGGCGGACTCTCCGGCGTGAGGGAAGAAGTCATCGCACGGCTTGTCGAGCGCGTGCTGGGCGAACTGAAGGACAGAAAATAAGGACGGCCGCCCCTTGCGGAGCGGCCGTAAGTCATAAACGGGTTTCGTGCCGGCGGTTTAGAAATCCATTCCGCCGCCGTGGTCGTGACCGCCGCCTTGGGCCGCGGCGGACTTCTTCTCGGGGATCTCGCAGATCATGGCTTCGGTGGTCAGCATCAAAGCACTGATCGAAGCGGCGTTCTGCAGAGCCGAGCGGGTGACCTTGGTCGGATCGATGACGCCGGCCTTCACCAGGTCCTCGTAGCCGCCGGTGGCGGCGTTGAAGCCGTAGTTGGCGTCCTTGTTGGCGCGGATCTTTTCGATCACGATCGCGCCTTCCCAGCCGCCGTTGCCGACGATCTGGCGCACCGGCTCTTCGCAAGCGCGGCGGACGATATTGATTCCGATCTTTTCATCACCTTCACCTTTGAGCTTATCGAGCACGGACGCGGCGCGCAGCAGAGCCACGCCACCGCCGGGAACGATGCCTTCTTCGACCGCGGCGCGCGTGGCGTGCAGAGCATCCTCGACACGAGCCTTCTTTTCCTTCATTTCGGTCTCGGTAGCCGCGCCGACTTTGATGATCGCCACGCCGCCGGCCAGTTTCGCCAGCCGCTCCTGCAGTTTCTCGCGATCGTAATCCGAGGTGGTGTCCTCGATCTGCGAACGAAGCTGTTTGATGCGGCCCTCGATGTCCTTGGCCTTGCCGACACCGTCAATGATGGTGGTGTTGTCCTTATCCACCGTGATGCGCTTGGCCCGGCCCAGGTCTTCGAGCTTCACGCCTTCCAGCTTGATGCCGGTTTCTTCGAAGATGGCTTTGCCGCCCGTCAGGATGGCGATATCCTCCATCATGGCCTTGCGGCGGTCGCCGAAGCCCGGAGCCTTCACGGCGCAGGCGTTTAACGTGCCACGGAGCTTATTGACCACCAGGGTGGCCAGCGCTTCGCCTTCCACTTCCTCGGCAATCACCAGCAACGGCTTGCCGCTGCGGGCGATCTGCTCCAGAACCGGCAGCAGGTCTTTCATGTTGGAGATCTTCTTTTCGTGGATCAAAATGTAGGGATCCTCGAGCACGCACTCCATGCGCTCCGGATCGCTCACGAAGTAGGGCGAGAGATAGCCGCGGTCGAACTGCATGCCTTCCACGGTTTCGAGCTCCGTCACCATGGTCTTGGACTCTTCCACGGTGATGACGCCGTCCTTGCCGACCTTCTTCATGGCTTCGGCAATCGTGTTGCCGATGGTGGCGTCGCCGTTGGCGGAGATCGTACCCACCTGGGCGATGGTCTCGTTGGTCTTGGTCTCGATGGAATACTTCTTCACTTCCTCGACCACTGCTTCCACCGCCATCTCGATACCGCGCTTCAACTCCATGGGATTCGCGCCGGCAGCCACGCTCTTCACGCCTTCGCGGTAGATGCACTGGGCCAGAACCGTCGCCGTGGTGGTGCCGTCACCGGCCACGTCGGAGGTCTTGGAGGCCACTTCGCGCACCATCTGCGCGCCCATGTTTTCCAGCGGATCTTTGAGCTCCACTTCCTTGGCTACGGTCACGCCGTCCTTGGTGATGGTGGGACCGCCGAATTTCTTCTCGAGGACGACGTTGCGTCCCTTGGGACCGAGGGTCACCTTGACCGCGTCGGCCAACTGGTTCACGCCGCGAAGAATCGCCTGGCGGGAATTTTCGCTATAAACAATCTGCTTTGCTGCCATGATTCGAATCTCCTCTTAAGCCTTTGCCTTTTTGCTGCCGCTATCGAGAACGCCCAACACCTCGTCCTCGCGCATGATCATGTACTCTTCCCCATCCAGCTTGATGTCGGAACCGGAGTACTTGCCAAACAGGATGCGGTCGCCCGCCTTCACGTCGAGCGGCATCAGCTTGCCGTCGTCGGAGCGCTTGCCCTGGCCCACGGCGATCACTTCGCCTTCCTGTGGCTTCTCTTTGGCCGAGTCCGGGATAAACAACCCGCTGGCCGTCTTGTCTGCACTTTCCTCAATCCGTTTGACCACAATGCGGTCATAGAGCGGACGAATCTTCATGGTTCAACCTCCTCTAGAAATCACTCAAAATGTTGGCTTGTTGCTCGCCTAAATTGGACCCGGCTGAGCCGCCTGAGTCCAAGGTATATTATTAGCACACTCGGGGGAGGAGTGACAAGAATTAGCTGTAAGTGATTGATAAAAAATAGAACAATGTCTGCAAGAATTGCAGTTGGATTACGCGTTTCGGTGGAGTCGCGAGCGGTGTATTCGGCCCGGTATTTCGGCTGTGTGTTGGCGGCGCTGGGGTCCCGATCACGCCTAAGAACTCCCCAGGAATGAATCGGTAAGCACTACACCGTTTTTTACGGTAAGTATTCGCACATGGCTCATGGTCCAAGAGTGCAAATTTCAGTTTTCTCGCGATACACTCGTCAAGCAGAATCTTCATCCCAACTGGCTGACCAAAAGCGATTTCGCCAATTCGAGCGCTTCCACGGCCGCACTCTTTGATACGGTTGGGAAATCGTCCAAAAATTCGTCAAGAGTCTGCCCGCCTTCCAGGTAATCCGGCAAAGCCTGAAACGGGACGCGCGTGCCGCGGAAGACCGGAGTCCCTCCGAGGATGTCCTGATCCTTGACGATGATACCGCCGGGTTGCATATTGCCCTTATTCTAGCGCAGCAGAATTCGTGGAAACGCCGCGCCCGGTGACTTCAATCCGGCGATCCTCCGCCCCCACGGTCTCCAGGCGGATCTCGACGCGCTCGGCCGGGAGCAGTTGCGGGAAGCGCTCGCCCCATTCGATCAACACCACGGCGTCGCGGTCGAAGATCTCGTCGAGACCGAGCGTGGCGACTTGCTCGGCGCGGTCCAGGCGGTAGAGGTCGATGTGATACACGCGGGCTCCGCTCGAGGCTGGGCCGTATTCGTGAATCAGCGTGAAGGTGGGCGAGGAGACTTCATCGGGCTCGGCCGCGCCCAGGCCGCTGATGATTCCCTTGGCCAGCGTGGTTTTCCCGGCGCCTAAGTTGCCGATCAGGAGAACGACCGCGCGGCGGGGCAGTGTTTCGGCAATGCGGCGGCCCAATTCGATGGTCTCTTCATCGGAGTGGGTTTCAAACACATTCACGAACGGCCTCCGGAAGATAGCGGAGCAAATCGGTGGCAAGCACACATTTATCGGTCAGCTCGACGGCGGCGAGTTCTCCGGCGCGCCCATGCAGCCAGACCGCGGCGCGCACAGCAAGACCGATGTCTTCCGGGAACTGCGCGATCAATCCGGCGATCAATCCCGTCAGAATGTCGCCCGTGCCACCTTTGGCCAGCGCGGGCGATCCAGTCGGGTTGATCCACGCCTCGCCATCCGGGAACGCGATCAGCGTGCGGAATCCTTTGAGCACCAGGCAGACGTTCCGCTGAGTCGCGAATTCGCGCGCGGTAGCGACGCGATCGGCGACGGGAACTCCGGTCAGCCGGGCCATCTCGCCCGGATGCGGTGTCAGCACGGTCGCGATGCCCCGTCCTTGAAAATCCGTGCCCGCGATGGAGTTCAAACCATCGGCGTCGATGACGATTGGTATCTTCGCTGCGCTCATCGTTGATGTCTTCGCTGCGCTCATCGTTGATGTCTTCGCTGCGCTCATCGTTGA
>CAMAVI010000031.1 GCA_945861625.1 Candidatus Sulfopaludibacter sp. SbA3 | reverse complement strand
CTCCCGCCTCAAACAGTCCGGTATGTTCTGGACACTCCGCGGCGCCAACTCCATCATCGCCTTGCGATGTTGCCTCCTCAACGGAAGGTTTGAAGATTACTGGGAGACCCGTCGTGCCGCTTGATCTCAACTTCTATGTCGCGCACCCGCCGCCCTCGGGCGTGCGCGTGGTTTCCGCGTTGGCCATGTTTTCCGCCAGCATTTCGGCGCGCGTCCGCTGCGCCGTCATGCCCGACGAACTGACCTGTAAAGAAGAGAACAGGCTCACGATGAAGTACCTCCTTGGATGGCCTGCTGTACCATCTTGAGCTTGCTGCGTAGCAAAGTGGATGCCAGGTTGAAACGCACGGCATTTTCGGCGAGCATCCGCGCCTCGCGATCCAGGTTGACGTTGTTGCCGTCCGGCTTTGTTTTTAGCCCCTGGGCCTGGATGATCTGCGGTTGTTGGCCCTGCAGCAGGCTTGCGAATTCGAATTGAAAATCAATGTCTTGCGTCTGATACTTCGGCGTGTCGGTGTTGGCGATGTTGGAGGCGGTCAGCTTCTGGCGGGTACTCAGAAGGTCCAGGTAACGCTCCAGGCTGGAGGTCAATCCATTCAGCATGATGGCAAAGGCGTTGCACGCCGCATGCCACGCCGCGAATTCTTTAACTCAGATTTTGCGAGATGGCGGACCAGAGTTCGGCGGATTGCACGGGCTTGGAAAGGAATCCCTGCATGCCGAACTGCTGGCACTGCTGGCGTACGGTATCGGAGTAATTGGCTGTTAACGCGAGAATAGGAATATTCCGGTAGCCCGGCAGCTTGCGGATTGCGGTCGTTGCCTCAAAACCGTCCATGGCCGGCATTTGCAGGTCCATCAGAATCAGATCGTAGGAATGAGTGACTGCTGCCTCTAGCGCTTCCGGCCCGCTGCCCGTCACATCCAATTCGATGGGGCGGCCTTTGAGGGAATGACGCAATACCATTTGGCCCACCGGATTGTCTTCCACGGCAAGAATGCGCGGGGAGTGTGCCGGCTGCGCTTCCGGTTGTGCCGCCGGTTGACGCAGAGGGATGCGCAAGGTAAACGTGGAGCCTACATCCAACTGGCTCTCAAATTCGATTCCGCCGCCCATCAGGCTCGCCAGCTTTCGCGCCAGGGCCAGCCCCAGGCCCAATCCCGGATAGGTTCTGGATAAGCCCATTTCGCCTTGCCGGAAGGACTCGAAAATGTGAGCCTGGCAGTCGGCCGGAATGCCAATTCCGGTATCCAGGACGGAGGCGATCAGTTGATCGTAGTCGCGGCTCAAAGTGAGCGTAACGCTCCCTTGTGAGGTGAACTTGATGGCGTTGTCGAGCAGGTGAGCCAGAACATCGCGAATCCTCGCTGCGTCGCCGATCATGGTCTCCGGCAGGGACGGCTCCAAGCGGGAGATCAGGCGGAGCCCTTTAGCTTCTGCCTTCTCACGCTCCTGACCAACCACGGAGTCTAACATCTCGTGCAAGCTGAATTCGGTTTCGTCGAGTTTCAACTGGCCGGCTTCCAGCGCCGAAAATTCCAGCGTGGAATTCAGAACGTGGAAGAGATTTTCAGCGCAAAGGCGGGCGGCCTGCACGTATTCCTTCTGCTCGTCGTCCAGTTTCGTTTCCAGCAGGAGGTCGGCCATGCCCAGAATCCCGCTCAAGGGCGTGCGGATCTCGTGATTGAGATTGGATAAGAAGGTCCCCTTGAGCTGTTCGAACTCCGCGCGTTCGACATCGGCACTGGGAGCACCCGGCATACACCCTTCTATCGGCGGATTCCGATGGGGAGTTTAGGGTATACGCCTGAGGCTGATCCTGGGCTGCCTTACTTGGCCGGTGGCTTCGGCGGAGCCGGCGTTACCGGCTTCGCCTCGTCTTTGACCTCGTCGCCGAAGGTGATCTTGGTTTCCGCGCCGAATTGCTTATAGTCTTCGTAACGCATGGTCTGGCGGATGCGCTGATCGCCACTTTGGAAGTGCAGCGTATCGTTGGCGACGGTATAAGTCGGGAACCAGTACTTGCCGTCGATCTGCTCGCGATAGGTCTCAAACTTGGGGAACTGGTTATCGCCCTTGCGGCTGACGTTACCCACGCCGCGGCCGTAGGACTTGACGATCTGGAGGTCGCGGTCATCCACCCACACCTGGCCGGCGAAGTACCGCTGGTTGCCTTCGATCTTCTTGGGTTTGACGGCGAAGACATAGCAGCCGATTTCGTCCACGTTCTGATGGCCAAGGTAGCGGATCAGGTATTTCGGAAGCTCGGTTGTCGTTAAAACAAACGGCTGCACGCTGCGCATGTCTTCCAGGTCCTCCGGCGTCAGCGTGATGTTCTTCAGCGTGGGAACAGGAGAGCGAACCACTTTCTCCGTGCGTTTGCCTTCCTGGCTGAAGACGATGTCGGAAATGGTTTCCCAGCGGCCCATGATGGCGCCGCCTTCGTCGAGTTCCTGGATGCGCGCCGTCTGCCGGTACGTATAAGCCTCGCGGGCCTTGGAAAAAGCCGCTTCCTTGGCGGCAAACTTCTGCACGATATCGTCGATCTGGGCCTGCGAGAGGTCGTTGGATTTCTGGGCGGCAAGAGTGGCCGCGCACAATGTCATCAAAGCCAACCAAGGGAGTGTCCGCATACTACCTCCACTATAATCCTGACGAAGCCGGGGCGCAGAAGGTTGCGCGCGGCTTACTTCCCCAGCAGGTGTTTCGCGATCGTCAACCGCTGCATGTTGGCCGTGCCTTCGTAGATCCGGCCTATCTTGGCATCGCGGTAAAGCTTTTCCACTCCGTACTCCTTGGTGAAGCCGACTCCGCCCAAAACTTCTATCGCGCGCGAGGCGCAGCGCTCGGCAATCTGCGCCGCGAAGAACTTGGCCATGGCGGCTTCCTTCACGAAGGGGAGGCCCGCGTCTTTCAAACGTGCCGCGTTGTAGGTCATGAGCCGGGCTGCTTCGACGTCCACGGCCATCTCAGCCAGTTCGAACTGCACGCCTTGGAACTCCGCGATCGCTTTGCCGAACTGTTTGCGCTGCTTGGCGTAGGCCAGCGCGTGGTCGAGAGCGCCTTGCGCCAGCCCGGTCATCTGCGCGCCGATCCCGATGCGCCCTTCGTTGAGCGTCTCGATCGCGACCTTGTAACCCTTACCAACTTCACCCAGGATGTTTTCGGCAGGCACGGGGCAGTCATCGAAAATCACTTCACACGTTGACGAGGCCCGGATGCCGAGTTTGTCTTCCTTCTTGCCGATGGAAAGTCCCGGCGTGCCGTGTTCGATCACGAATGCCGTGATGCCGCGGTATCCGGCCGCGGGATCGACGGTGGCGAACACCAGGAACAGTCCGGCTTCAGCGGCGTTGGTGATCCACAACTTGCGGCCGGTGAGCCGAAAGTCCGCACCATCCGGCACCGCGCGCGTCGCCAGCGCGAAAGCGTCCGAGCCGGAACCGGCTTCCGACAGCGCATACGACGCCACCGTGTCTTTGGCCAGGCGCGGCAGAAAGCGGCGCTTCTGATCGGAAGTCCCCCAGCGCTGAATAGCCGAGGTACACAAAGTGTTCTGCACGTCGATAATGACCGATGCCGAGGGGTCCACCTTGGCTAGCTCTTCGATGGCGAGCACGGATTGAAAGAAGCTACCGCCCTGGCCACCGAACTCTTCGGGAACATCCACGGCCATCAGGCCGAGTTCGAAAAACTCGCCGAGCAGATCTTTACGGAAGACGCCGGCTTCGTCCATTTGGCGCACGTGCGGAGCCAGGCGTTCCTTCGCAAATTGCGCGACGGTGGAACGGAACAACTCCTCTTCGTCACTCAGATGCGTCAGCGGGCGCATTCCCCAATTGTAGACTGGAGCTTATGGCCACACTGCCGATCCTCGCCCAGGCTCTGCGCAACGGGGATGTCTCCTCGCGCGAACTGGTGGAAGAAGCGCTGCTCAAGATCAAACGGTGGGATCGCAAGCTCAATTCGTTCATCACCGTGACCGGCGATGCGGCTCTGGAGTCTTCAGTCGCGCGTGATGAAGAACTGGCTCGCGGCTTCGACCGCGGCATACTCCATGGCATTCCTGTCGCCTACAAAGATCTCATTCGGACCAAAGGTGTGCACACGACGGCGGGGTCCAAGATCTTTGCGCACTACGTGCCCACGCGCGACGCCGAAATCGTTACCGAGCTAAGCGAAGCCGGCGCGGTTTCGATGGGTAAGACGGGCTTGCACGAGCTGGCCTACGGGATTACATCGAACAATCCGCATTACGGCCCCATCCACAACCCCTGGGATCTGCAGCGCATCTCCGGTGGTTCCAGCGGCGGCTCGGCGGTGGCTGTGGCGGCAGGAATCGTGCCGCTGGCCATTGGTACGGATACGGGCGGCTCCATCCGTATCCCGGCGTCGTTTTGCGGCGTCGTCGGCCTGAAGCCGACGTATGGACTTGTGAGCGTGAAGGGCGTACTACCGCTTGGTTTTTCGCAGGATCACGTCGGGCCCATGACTCGCACCGTGCGTGACGCGGCTTTGGCCTTGCAGGCGATGGTCGACGAACCCAGTGGTTACATTCCTGGCGACGCGCCGGACCCGGCCGGCCTGCGCATCGGCTATCCGGCCAATTTCTTCCGCGACCGTGTGGAACCCGAGGTGGAGGCGGCAGTGCAGACGGCGATTCTGACCATGGCTGGACGAAAAGCCCAGATTATCGAGATCACCGTGCCGGATATGGAAGCGTTGCGTGCCGCCGCCGCGACATGCCTGTTGGTGGAAGCCGCCACCGAGATGCGCCCCTACTTCGACCGCCGCGCGGACTTTGGCGCTGATGTGCTGGCTCTGCTCGATCAGGGCAAAGGGATCTCGGGCATGGACTACATCGCGGCCCAGCGCACGCGCCGCCGCATTGGCCGCCAGTTCGCCAAACTGTTCGATCACGTGGATTGCATCTTCACTCCCACCACGCCTATAACAGCACCGAAAATTGGTGACATTACGGTGGAAGTGGGCGGTGCCAAGGAGGATGTCCGCGCCGCCGCGACGCGGTTTACGCGGGGCTTCAACGCGCTGGGGCTGCCCGCGATATCGATTCCCTGCGGATTGACCCGTGCCGGCCTGCCCATCGGTCTCCAGATCATCGCGGCCGCCGAACAGGAGGACCTGCTATTGCACGTCGCGGCCGCGGCGGAAGACATGTTGGGGATGACGGAACGCACGCCTTCTCTATGACCGGTCGGAACCTGTAATTTGGGGATGCGCATGATGGACGCGGCCTGCTGACGTTTCCCAGCCATAGCCAGATATAATTCGTTGGTGAGTGAAAACCAGCAGCAAATGCAGTGCATGGAAGTCTGGGGAGGCAGCCAACTCACTGCGCGCGGCGTAGCTTTCGGTGGATTGGATGTGTGGGTCTACAGCAAGCCCTACGATGATGCCCAGCATGGCGGCGACGTTTATTACGCGTCGAGCTGCGCTACGGGCCGGATCGCCCGTCTATTGCTGGCCGATGTCGCGGGCCATGGGTCCTCTGTCGCTTCGACAGCGGCCGACCTGAGAACGCTGATGCGGCGCTTCGTCAACCGCCTGGATCAGTCTGAGTTCGTGCGGTTTCTCAATCAACAGTTCACGGAACTTTCCAAGGACGGGGCGTTCGCCACGGCAGTGGTCGTTACATTTTTTGAACCGAGCCGGCGGATGACAGTGTGCAATGCCGGTCATCCCCGGCCGATCCTGTATCGGGCCGCGAGCCAGAGTTGGGATTTCCTCGGGCACCCGGATACGAAACACGCAAACGCCAGAATACGCAGCGGACCCACGAATCTTCCGCTCGGGCTGCTGAAGCTTTCCGAATACGATCACTTCGATATTGAGCTGGAGCCCGGCGATTGCGTCCTCACCTATACCGACGCGCTAATGGAGTCGAACGACCCCAGCGGTGAAATGCTGGGTGAAGATGGTGTCCTGCGGATTCTGCGCCTGCTGGGCGAATTGGATCCCGAAGACGTGATCAAGAAGTTACTGACGGAAATAGCGGAGCGTTATCCACAAAATCTTACTGACGACGATGTCACAGTGCTGGTGCTACGCTCCAACGGCCGCAAATTGCAATATACAGTGGGGGAAAAGTTGGGGGCCCTGGGCCGGTTCGCTGGAGCGTTCCTTCGCGCGCTTAATCCGCGGGCGGAACGACCCCCGTTCCCGGACCTGAACTTGGCGAATCTAGGCGGCGCGATCATCCCCGCGCTGGGCAGACGCTGGCGCGCCAAGTCTTCACATCACTCACAACGATAGGCCATCGTTCCCGCCGCCAATTTCCGCAACGTAGCTCGGGAAGTGCGGTAGCCGGGGCGCGCCGCGACCTTTTTCTCTTCCCGCTCGGCGAGCGCGGCGATCTCCGGCGATTCGGGCCGGAAACCCAACTTGTAGTAGAACCAGAACGCGCCCGACTCAATTGCTTCGTCGTTTTGGTGTCCGATCTGGTAGGGATCGATGACGAAGGCCGTCACCTTGTAGCGCTCGCGGAAGAGCTTCAGCAGGCGCCCATACAGCCACGCGGTCTCGCCCTGGCGGAACGTGTAATACAGATTGAAGCCGACCTCCATGCGCACGCCGGTCTTGTCACGCGACGAGATCACTTCCACATAACCGATGGGCACGCCATTCTTGAAATACATTCCGGCGTAGTAATCGCGCCTCGGCAGACGCCACTGGCGAGGGAGACCGCAGAAATAGAAATCGATCCCGCGCCCCAAGTCCGCATGAAACACTCCCCCGAGATCGGGATACAGGAATCCGTACAGTTCTCTATACCGGACTGCTGACGCGTCGATGATGATGTCCACAAGCTTCCGGGCCTGCTCGCGCGGCAAGCGTTCCGCCGGAATCCTCGGCGCGGCAAACTCGGCTGCGAAGGACACATCTTTGCGCGCCAGGAATGGCCCGTTATGATAGAACATCTTCTTGCGCGGAGTGCGCGCCCGCGAGCGCGAGGCCGGGCTGTCGCCGAGTTCCCAACGCAGCGGCAGTTCCAATAGATCGTAGACCTCGGGTCTGACTTGAGAGATCAGCCAGCGCAAGCTTCCGCCCGCCTTCTCGTACCAGCGCCGCCAATCGGCGTGCGGCGCTACGGCCCAGTCCTCGAATGCTTCTCGAATTAACCGCCCCAGGATGGGGCCCAAGCGGTCCGCGTGTCCGTACTGCATCCAATCGATATGGACATTACCGTCGTGGCGTTCGGCCAGGCTGCGGGCGAAGGGATAGCTGAAGTTGGTGGTCAGGCCGGTGCCCGCGATGCCCGATACGTCGGAATATTCAAGGGGTTCGCGCTCCAACCCGCGCACTCGTTCCGCAAAGGGAAACAGGATTTGGTCAGCCAATTTGAGCACGCGGGCGCTCTGGGGATAGGCGCGCAGAAACAGCACAGTCTCGTGGAATTCGATCAGTTCTTCGGGATCGCGAAAACGCATCCGCTGCGCGCGCTCCAGAAGAGCCGCCGCCTGGCGCGCCGCGGCAACGCCGAATTTCCCTTTAAGCTTGGCGAGCGCGGCCAATACGGACATTGGATTAGTGTAACCTTCTCCGCGCGGCTTTGTTTTGCGATTTTGGTGCGTTATCTTCGCGCGTTACACTTGATCCATGCCACGCGATTCGCACGCGGACGAACTCGCGAAAGAGTGTGTCCGGAGCCGCCAGGAACTTCGCCGCGCGGCACAAGTTCTTCATGACGACGTGGGTTCCCTCTTGGCCGTCGCGGGCCTCCGTTTGCAGCTTTTGCGCATGGACTTTCCCGCGGCCTCCGAGCGGGCCGCCGAAGTCAGCGAGGCGCTCGAAGGCGTGATGGAACACTTGCGCGCTCTCAGCCGCGCATTGGAGCCTTCGCCTGTCCGCCGCACCGGCCTGAAAAACGCGTTGCTGGATCTGGCGGGCGGCTCCGGCGGCGCCGCACGTGTGCGGTTGCGTTACACTGCCACCGCAATCTTGCCCTTGGACATCGCCGACGCCATGTATCATGCAATCGCCAGCGCCGTGGCGAATGCGGATGGAACCAAAGACATAGCGATTTCCGTTTCCGGCGCGCATGCGGTCACCGCGCGAGTATCTCATTCGGGAAAGGTTGCGAAGAAAGATCTGGCCGCCGCCTCGCTGCGGGCCCTGCATTCCGGTCTCGACTTCGGCGTCATAACAGAAAAAGGTACAATTGTTTCCATTACCTATGCCATTCGACGTTCTTCTCGTGGATGACCACAAGATCATGCGCGATGGCATTAAAGCCATCCTGAGCCGCGACGGCAATTTCACCGTCGTGGGCGAGGCGGCGAACGGCGCGGAAGCCCTCCAATTCGTCAAACAGCAGAAGCCGGCCATGGTGCTGATGGATATCGGCCTGCCGGGGTTAAAGGGCGTGGATACAACCGCCGAGATCTTGCGCCATCACCCCGAGTGCAAAGTTGTCATCCTGTCGATGTATGACGACGAGAACTCCGTGGTGGGCGCCGTGCGCTCCGGCGCGCGCGGATTCGTCTTGAAGAAAGTCTCCGACAGCGACCTGCTGGAAGCCCTGCGCGTCGTTGCCAATGGCGGGGCGTATCTGAGTCCGCAAGTATCCGACCGCCTTTTGACGCGCATCCAGAAAGGCGACCTTGCGTCCAAGCCGGAATCGGCGCTGAGTGTGCTGTCGCCGCGCGAAGTACAGGTGCTGCGTTTGGTGGCTGACGGCAAGACCAGCAAGGAAATCGCCACGCTTCTGGACTTGAGCGAGCAGACCGTGCGCACGTATCGCAAGACCATGATGAAGAAACTTGGTGTCAACAACGTCGCGGGACTGACCCAGCTCGCGTTATCCACCGGGCTGACCCAATTGGGAGCCGAATAAATCGTGGAGCGCATTGCCCGCCAATCCCCGTGGGGCCCGCTGATCGTGGCCGATGCGCACGTGCATTTCTTCTCGCGGCATTTCTTCGAGATTCTCGCGACACAGAAGCCTGGACTCACCGTCGAAGGCATCCAGAGCCAACTGGACTGGCAGTTTCCGCCCGCCTCCGCTGAGGCGCTGGCCGAGACCTGGGCCCGCGAGCTGGACCGGCACGGTGTGGACCAGTCCGCGCTCATTGCCAGCATTCCGGGCGACCATGAGTCGGTTACCGCGGCTGCGCGCGCGCACCCGGACCGCTTTTTCGCCTTCGCCATGGTGAACCCGAAAAATTGGAAGGCGGAAGCATTTTCCGATGTTCGGGTGGTGTGTCTGTTTCCCGCGATGCACGGCTACTCCATTCAGGATGAAATCGTGGAGCCCGTCCTCACCTGGGCAGCGCAGGGCCGCCGGGCCGTGTTCGTGCACTGCGGGGCTTTGAGCGTTGGCGTCCGCCAGAAACTCGGGTTGCCCTCGGCGTTTGATCTACGGCTGTCGAATCCCGTGGACCTCCACATGGTCGCCGCGCGGCATCCCAAAGTGCCGTTCATCATTCCGCATTTTGGGGCCGGCTATTTTCGCGAGGCGCTGATGCTGGCGGATCTGTGTCCGAATGTTTACTTGGACACCTCCAGTTCCAATCGTTGGACGCGCTATCACGCGCCACACCTGGATCTGCGCGCCGTCTTTCGCCAGGCCCTGGAAGTCGTTGGACCCAAACGCCTGCTGTTCGGCAGCGATTCGTCGTTCTTCCCGCGCGGCTGGCATTTTCAGATTTTCGACGAGCAGTCCACGGCGCTCTACGAACTGGGTTTGGATCTAGCCGGGGCGCGCGCGATTTTTGGCGAAAATCTCGTGAGAATCCTAGCCCCCTAAGTAAACTCTAGTTTGCGTGGAAGCATTCGAATATCCCATCGCGCCGGTGCCGCGCACGGCTGTCTTGGTTCCCTGGTTTTCTGCCGGCGGATTTGCCGCCGGAGTCCTTCGGCCGCGGCCGATTCGTGTCTTTCGGAAAGGCTGGGGGCCGGAGGTGGCCGACTTCGCCCCCGCGGCGATCGCCGCCACCTGGGAGCAATGGCAAGAGCTGCTGCGCGTCCCCATCCCATCGTTGACGCATGGGGTGATCGTGGTGTGGCGGCCCGGGCAGGAGCGCCTCACCGAGGCCGACCGTGACTGCTTGTGGGACGCGTTCCGCCTACCCGTGTTCGAGCAAGTGATCGGAAAATCAGGCGAGTTGCTGGCGTCGGAATGTGAAGCCCACGACGGATTGCACCTTAAGTCTTCCCGCCTGCCCATCGACAGCGAGTACGTCGACGCCTCTCCCTGTCCCTGCGGCCAAAAGACCTCCCGCATCGGCTGCTCTCAGGGAACCGCGATGCTGCGCCGGATCGCGGCATACGCGCGGTAGCTGGACCTAACCAGCCCGTGGCTTGCAGCCGTTCAACAGATCGAGCGCATGCTCGCTGCCCGGTGCGGCTCTACAGCACGCCTGCCTGCCGCATGATCGGTTCCGCTTTCTGGCGGATACTGCGGGCCAACTCGTACGGGTCGGCCTGCTGATGCAGTGCCAGTAATTCTGGTTCATCCGATACTCTTCAATTTCATCCCATGGCTTGCGCGCGGCTCGCGCGCGGCTCGAAGCCATCCAATTCCGCAACGCAGCTATGAGGACACTACACTAGCTTCTTGAACCTTCTCTACTTCGTTACCTTCTTTATTTCTTAACGACGAGAAAATCACCCTGGCGCGGCGGATTGGCTTCGATCTTGTAAGCCACCTGGAGCATGTTGAATACGGAAGTCGGGGTCAGCTCGATAGTCCCCTTGGCGCCTGTGCTGGTTACCAGTGGGAAAGATTGATTTCGCGTCTGCTGAAATGGCCCTTCGAACGTAAAACGCATCGATGAATCGATCACACCGCCGGGAGGTACCTGGAAGCGCACGACCATGGTTCCCTTGGCCTGCCCGCCGTCCTCGCGCACGGCCAGGTCCACGGATTGTGGCTGTGTCCCATGGAACTGAGCGCCGATGCTTGGGTAATTCCACTCGCCGGTGTAGCGGTATAGCGGGAGCGGCGTGATGGACGGTGCCCGTGGAAGAAGAGGCGGGCTTCCAGCCTCCCTTGCGGCCGGGGGTGGCGTAGCGCCGGGCGCCCGTAGCGGAGCGATGACCGAAGAGAGCGCGGGCCCGTGAGTCACCGCGCTGCTCGACGCCTCCGCAAGCGCGCGGTAATAGCTCGCCCAAGAAGTTCCCGCTTCCGTGGTCTGCAGGGCGTCCCGTTGGAAGTCCGCGGCCAGGCTCTTATAATGCTCGGCGAGTCTCGCCCGCGCCTGCTCTCCTGTAGTGCTGCTGCGCTTGACCGCTTCCAGACTCTTCCGGGTCTCGTCCAGAGCCGTGCTGAGCGCGGTCAGGGCACTGCGCTCCAGCTCCAGCGATTGCCGCAACCGTTGGATAACACGATCCGGTTCCGCCGCGATCGTATTAATGCTGGCGGAGACGATCGCGCCCTGCGTCGCCGCGAAATTCACCGGAAGTGCGGCGAAGTCAGCCGCAACCGGCAGAGCTTCAATGGCCGAGGCCCTCTGTTCCAGGGCAGTGCGCTGAGCATCCAAGTAGGTCTTATGTGACGCGTAATACTTGGCGGCTTCCCCGGCAACTCTGTCCGCGCGGGCACCCAGTGCAGCCCCGGCGCTCGCGGCATCGCGCTCGAGAGTGGGATCAGCCTGCCGCCAGCTCTGGTAGGCACCGAGATGCGCGTCGCGTTCCTGTTGCGCGACACTCGCCACCTGCGCCAGAGCGAGTACCGCCAGCGGCAAACCGATGCGGCCGGCGGTCACTTTTTCTTCCCCTGGCGCGGCGCCTGCGCCGGCGGGCTGGGTTCCGCGCGTGGATTCGTAATCGCGCACTCCATCTGCGCGCGCTTCAAACGCGCGTCGTAATAAGCGCTCCAGCGCACGCCTTCGGCTCCCAGGGACTTGAGTTGCGCGTCGATATCGTTCTGGCGGATTTGCGCGGCCGTGAGCAGGTCACGCAATTCCCCCAACAGCGAAGCGCCGGCAGATTCGCGCGCCTGCATCCGCGCATGAATCTGTTGCAGCGTCTGCGTGGCGGCAGTCAAGGAAGTTTGCACGGAAGCCAGAGCCGGCAGACGGTTCGCGCTGACCGCCAAAAATCCGTTCTGCTCGGCCACGGCCGCGCGCTCTTCGCCGGCGTGGGCACGCTCGTTCGTCCATTCGCCTTTTTGCCCTTCCTCTTGCGCCAAAAGCCTCGCGATGGATTCCGTCTGGCCTCTGGATTTTCCAGCCACGGCCATCCAATACGTGCTCAGAGCCGCGATCCGCGCCTCTGATGCCCGGCCGGTTTCCTCGATCGCGCCGCGGACGCGGGGATCGCAGGGCAGCAAGCGCGTGACGCGCTGTTCCAAATTTACCGCTAGAGTGGACCACTCGGCGGCGCGCCGCTCCGCGTTCTGCTGAAAGCCGGAAAGGGCTTCGGGTTGACCTTGTCCCCAAGCCGCGGCGGCAAAAACAGCGCACAACATGTGCAGCTTAGTCCTGTGTAGCTTCATCATGCCCGCCATTTATAAAAAAGGTTAGCACGGTACAATGAGGATTCACACGGTTTTTTGGCGCCGGGTCTAAGTCTGGGGAGGGTTCATGGCAACACAGCTCCGCCGTCATGCGGTGGCGGTAAGCGTCGGTAAAGTGAAGATCGGCGGCGGGCATCCGATTGTGGTGCAATCCATGACCAATACGGATACCGCTGACGTGACGTCCACCGTGAACCAGGTTATGGCGCTGGCTACCGCCGGCTCCGAACTGGTGCGTGTGACCGTGAACACGGACGCTGCCGCGCGCGCGGTTCCGAAGATCGTTGACACGCTCGACAAATTCGGCGTGCGGGTCCCCATCATCGGAGACTTTCACTACAACGGCCATCTGCTGCTCAAGAAGTATCCGGAGATGGCCCGCGCGCTGGCTAAGTACCGCATCAATCCAGGCAACGTCAACATCGGCAAGAAGCACGACGATAATTTCCGCGTGATGATCGAAGCCGCGGTTGAATACAACCGGCCGGTGCGCATCGGGGTGAATTGGGGCTCGCTCGACGCGGCTCTTCTCACCCGCATGATGGATGAGAATAACCATCTGCCGGAACCGCTGGATGCCAAGACGGTGACGCTGAAAGCAATTGTTGCCAGCGCCGTCAATTCCGCTCAGGCCGCCGAGCAGTACGGGCTGGGCCGCGACAAGATTGTGTTGAGCGCGAAAGTCAGCGGCGTGCAGGATTTGATCCGTGTCTACCGCATGCTGGCCGCCGAATGCGATTACGCTCTGCATGTTGGGTTGACCGAAGCGGGGCTGGGCTCGAAGGGCATCGTCGCTTCCACTGCCGGCATCGGCGTGCTGCTGCAAGAGGGGATTGGCGACACCATCCGCGCGTCGCTGACTCCTTTGCCCAATGGCGACCGTACCGAGGAAGTCATCGTCTGCCAACAGATTCTGCAGGCTCTGGAATTGCGCAGTTTCACGCCGCAGGTCACCGCGTGCCCGGGCTGCGGCCGGACCACCAGCACTTTTTTTCAGGACATGGCGGATCAGATTCAGACCTATCTGCGCACCCAAATGCCGGTCTGGGGCGCCAAGTTTACGGGTGTGGAAGAAATGAAAGTCGCGGTGATGGGCTGCGTGGTGAATGGGCCGGGCGAATCCAAGCACGCCAATCTGGGGATTTCGCTTCCCGGCACGTTTGAGGAGCCGGTGGCGCCCGTTTACGTGGACGGCAAGCTGAAGTGCACCTTACGTGGCGATCACATTGTCAAGGAATTCATTGGCATCCTGAACGACTACGTCGAGCGCACGTATGCGGAGAAGGCGCTCGAAGCGGTGGACGCCTGAAGTTGAAACTCTAGTAGCGTGGGCTGGCGCCGGCGCGGTCCCACTTCCAGCCGTCCGCTGGCCGGGTAATCGTCAGCACGTGTATCCTGTGTTCTTCCGGCTTGCGTCCCGGCTGTCCGCTGATAATCAGACGATCGCCGACTTTCAGCGAAGCCGCCGTAACCCCATCCTTGCCGAGCCGAGCCGCGCCATTCCATTCCGCGTTCCAGGTGACCGTCTCGCCGGTTTTGGGATCTTTGCCGGTGAATTCTACCCAGGAGTGCGGATTGCGAAAATCAAACTTCACGACTTCGCCTTCGACGGAAGCTGTCTGGTCCAAGATGTAATCGCCTGCAATCGAATGGTGGGCGAAGGCCGGGGCCGTGACCAGCAGCAGGCTGGCGGCGGTCAACAAAGTGAGGCTGAATCTCATGACGAAGCTCCCGCTCTAATGTTACTCAATTAGAAAGGCCCCGTTTTTAAAGTCCCTGATTTTAGATTAGAAAGGCCTTGGTTTCGCGCAGGAAGATTTCGAGCTGGTCGTGATGCAGCCAATGTCCGGCCTGATCCACTTTCACGACGCGATGGTTCGCGATTTCCCGCGTCAGCGGATCCGCGTCCGGATCCTGGGCGAAACTTTGCCGGCCCCAGAACAGAAGGCACGGACAGCTAATTTGGCGCAACACCTGCGCCGCCTCGTCCAGATTCGCTCCATACGGAGGGAATACGCGCGCGTAGTTGTCGAACTTCCAGATCATGGATCCATCCGAATTCCAGTTGGTGCCGTGCAGCGTTAAATGCTCGGCGACCTCGTCGGAGAGAAACGGATTGGCCTCTTTCATGCGCGCGACAGCCGCCGCGAGATTCGGGTAGCTGTGGCTGTTGCGGGTTTCCGCGTCGCGGACTTTTTCGATCCAGCGCCGCATCCGCTCGGCCGGCGGGTATTGCTTTTGTTGGATGGGCAGGCCGAGGCCTTCAATCGCGACCAGCTTGCCTACGCGTTCCGGAAACACGCCCGCATACATCAGCGACGTGACCGCTCCCAGGGAATGGCCGATGATGCTCACCGGGAAGCCGTGGATAATATCGGCCAGCGCGGATAGATCCAGCACGTGTTCAGCGATGCTGTACAGGGCTCCCGGCGCCCATGCGCTATTGCCGTGGCCGCGCAGATCGAGCGCATACACGTGGAAATCTTCCCGCAGAGCCTTCGCGACAAAATCCCAGTTGCGGGCATGATCCAGTCCGCCGTGGACCAGAATCAGGGGCGGCTTGTCTTCCGTGCCGAAATCCCAGAACTGGAGCTTGAGGCGGCTGGAATAGAAGAAGTGCGAAATCGGTTCGCCGGGCGGATGTGTGGACAAGATGATTTCATCCTACACGCCCTGGGGGGCTCCGATTGGATGGACATGCAGTCCCGCCAGCCGGTACGCCTCCAGGAGCGCGCCTGTCGCCGGGCCGAAGGCTGGTGGATGAACGTGTGTGCCGCTTTCCAGTTCCACGATGATTCCGAAACGCTCGCGCAGGATGTCGCTGGCGAATGCTCCGCCGATGTAAGAAATGCGCGCCGGATCGCCACGATGAAACAACTGCCGCCGCACGGCCGCCACCAGCGTTGCCAGCGCCTGTGCCGCGCCCAGCAGGATTTCGCGCGCGACCGCGTCCCCTTCGTGAGCCGCTTCGTCCACCAGCTTGGCGTAGGACGCGATCTTGAATCGCGGATACTCGGGCGTATAGAACGCATGCAACAGGTGGTTCATATCGGGAGCGCCGGTGGCGGCGAGCAACTTCGCCCGCAGCGTGGTTGTTCCTCCCCATCCCTCTTCCTGGCGCAATGCCGCGCGTACGGCCTGGCGCGCCATATCGAAGGCGCCTCCTTCATCGCCGAACACATATCCCCAGCCGCCGGCGCGCGCGATTCTGCCTTCGGCGTTTCTGCCGAATGCAATCGAACCCGTACCTGATATCGCGATGACGCCTGGTTCGCCCGCGGTCGCCCCGGTGAGCGCCACCACAGCATCGGTCGTGATTAGATATTTTTCGGCGCGAATGATCTCGCGAGCCAGAGCGTCTTTGTCGGCGGGCCCGCCGCTGATTCCCAGGCAGGCTGCCGCGAAGACCGTCTCTTTCAGGCCGGCTGTTTGTGCCGCGGCTTCGAGCGCACCCCCGACCGCACCCCCGAGCGCCTCCCGAAAACGTGCCTGGCCTTCCGCCGTGCCCACGTGATCGCAGGGGCCGGCGTGGCCCACGCCCACCACCCGCCCCGTCTCATCGCTGATGATCGCCGAGGTGCTGGATTGCCCGCCGTCGACGCCTAGGAACCACTGATGTTCGCTCACTTCCCAGCTACTATAGCGAACCGATGGATGCTAAATTTGAAGGAGCGCTATGAAGAAATCGAGTATTCTCTTGCTCTTGACTTGCACGCTGTCTCTTGGCATTGCGCGCGCCCAGATTGTGCCCGCCGGGGAGATTTCGGCGGATACCGTGGTAGCCGTCGTGGACGGGAAGAAGTTGACGGCGGGAGAAATTCGCGCCGCGATTGCCAACATGCCCGTGGAGTTTACGCAGTTGTACCGGCAGAATCCGCAGGTTGCGATCCAGCAGATGTACGTCATGAACCATTTGGCGGCCGAAGCCGAGAAAGCCAAGTTAGGCGACGAGAGCCCTCTCCGGGAGCAGTTGGCTCTATTACGCGCCAACGTCCTGGCCTCGTCCATGCTCAGTTGGGAGCACAATCATTTCCAGGTTTCGAGCGAAATGATTCAGGAATACTACGACAAGAACAAGGCGAAGTATCTGCAATCCAAAATCAAGGTGATCTTGATCGGATTCAAGCCCCCGGCCATGGGGACCACCGCTTCCATTGAGGATGTTGCTAAAGCCGCTGCCGCGGCGGCGGCCGGCCAGGTACAACGATCGGAAGCGGAGGCAAAGGCGCTCGCCGAGGACATCGTGAATCAGAGTCGCGACGGCGCGGATTTCGCCAAACTCGTGACGCAATACTCTGAAGACGCTGCGTCCAAGGCCGCCGGCGGAGACTTCGGCGCGGTCAGCGCCAGTAGCGTCTATCCGGATGAAATCAAGAATGCGGTCATGGCTGCCAAGCCGGGAGATGTCACTGATCCTATTCGCCAGCCGTCGGGGTTCTACGTCATTCGTGTTGAGGACCGGACGGGGCAGAGCGTCGATGAGGCCAGAGATCCCATCAGTGCGGAAATCCGGCAGTTGCACGTCAATGAGTGGTTCACGCAGATTCGCGAACGCTTCGTACTCAAGGTGGAGAATCCCCAGTTTTTCACGCAGTCCGTCCCGGGTCAGCCTGCTCCAGGGCAGCCCGGCGCCGCACCCCCTCCGCGGGCCTCTCCCAAGTAGTCCGTGCTGCCGATTTTATCCGGCGGGCCGATCCGCGTCATTGTGCGCCCGTCGCTGGGAGCGCACCTCGCCGCCAGTTCGATTCCAGGCCGGCAAATTTATCTTGATTCCTCCGTCTTTTCCCGCCGCGGGGAATTTGAGCGCATCCTGATCCACGAAATATTTCATTACGGCTGGGTGCGTCTGTCCAACGCCAAGCGCCGCGCCTGGGAGCAAGTGATCGCGCGTGAATTTGCCGCTGGCGTGCGCGGAGAACTCGGTTGGAGCGCGGAATGGCGCAAGGCGGCCGTTCGGCCCCGGGATATCTTGCGGCGCACGCCCCGCTGGCGGCGCTATGCCTGCGAAAGTTTTTGCGATACCGCGGCCTGGATGTATTCCAGGCTCCGCGCTCACGACGAATTCACGCTGACCGGGCGCGCCCGCGCCGCGCGCCGCAATTGGTTCGCTGGAAACTTCCCCAAGGACGCGACCCTGGCCGTGTGAGCGGCTACTGAATCGCCGTCAGGGTTCCGGTGATGGTCGCATCCACCGAGCCGGCCGCTGAAACAAAGCGCAAGGTTCCGGTGACGGGGCTGTCCTTCTTCACTTCCGTCACCGTAAGCGCCAACGTAGCGGAAGTAATGGTGAACAAATTTCCATTGTTGGTGTACAGCCCGCCAACGGTGGCGCCGCTAAACGCGATCGTGTTGTCCACCAGCGTGGGCACCGTGCCGCTGTATCCGAACTTGACGCTAACAGGCGATTGCGGCGCGATTTGCGTCAGTAACAAGCCATAGCCTCCACCGCCCGTGGGCGCGGCCTGGATCTGAATGGTGACAGTCTGACTCGCGACGTCCATGGTTCCGTCGATCACGAAACTCTTACCGGCTAACGATGGTAGTGGCGGAGTCGCCCCGATGATGGGCGGCCCGCCAGTCAGGACCACGGGAATGGACGTCAGCGCGATCGTGGGATTGAAACGGAATGCGGAGATGGCGATTCCGCCGCCCGTGGTGACGTAAAATTCGGCCAGTCCGCGATGCCCGGCCGTTACCGGAAACTGTTGTGCGAGCACAAAGGCCAGTTGCCCACTGGCCGGGAGAGGGGCGGTCAGCGTGGTCTGCGTGATGGCTCCGTTGTCGTTTTGAATGTTCACGTAGACGGTTTCCGCGGATCCAGTGGGATTCACGATGGCCATACTGCTGGAAAATCCCGCCACGTTATCGAAAGGCACCAGGATTCGCGTGGCGGACCCGGCCGCCGGAGAGGTTCCGTCCTGGTCCGGGCGCCCGGGTATGCCTCCGTAGGTGTAAATGGCGTAAGCGAAAATTCCGGGAGATCCGCTGACCTGGCCCCATCCTTGGGCCAGAATCGGGGACGTTCCCGGAGTGTGGAGAAACATCGTTCCGCCCGCCGCCACCGTAAGATTCTGGGTGCTGCTTGCTTCCAGAAACGGGGGATTCCAGGGAATCGTGTTGCCGGCCGCTACACCTTGAAAAAAATTCAAACTGACGGTTCCGGAACTCGTTGTCGTATTCACCAGCATGACCGCCGTGCGCCAGTTCCCGCCGTCGGCGATCTGCGGCAGGATGGTTTGTGTTTGCCCCAGGCAGGGGCTCACCATCCCAAAAAAAACGACAAGCGCGGCAGCGAAAAGGCCTCGTTTCCGGATTCCTGTGATCATTTCTCCGCCTCCCGGCGCCCTTCATCATGACACAGTTGTTGCGTGGGCCTTGGGGGCCGTCGCACCCCGCCTGTCACACCCCGCCTGTCACACCGGAGTTTCTGGCGTGATACGTTAGGGATGTAATGAGCCGCTATTATCGCGCCGCCGCTTTGGTCCTTATGCTGGGTCTGGCCTCTTGTTCTAAGTCAAAGCAGGAGATTGAAGCCCGTATGCCGGCTGAATCCAAGCGCCAGAAGGCCCCCGAGATTTCGCTCAAAGACGCCAACGGCGACACGGTCAGCCTGGCCGACTATAAAGGTAAAGTGGTCCTGATCAATTTTTGGGCCACGTGGTGCGGGCCTTGCGAGGCCGAAATCCCCTGGTTTATCGAGTTTGAGCAGAAGTATAAGAGCCGCGATTTCGCTGTGCTGGGAATTTCCATGGACGATGACGGCTGGAAATCCGTGCGTCCCTACATGGCTGCGCACAAGATGACGTACCGCATCGTCATCGGCAACGATACGGTGGCCCAGAAGTACGGCGAAATTGACGCGCTGCCGACCTCTTTTATTCTCGACCGCCAGGGCCGGGTTGCCGCCCACCACGTAGGTCTCGTGGACAAGAGTGATTACCAGAATGAGATTCTTAAACTGCTTGAAGATCCCAAGAGCGCTGCTTTACATGACGCTGGTCCTGGCCTGCTCGCCGGCTTGCTTCGCCCAGCTCATCGGTAAGGGGTTCGCCCAGCCCGGCGTTTTGAACTTCGTGCCGCCGAAAAAGGCCGTTGCGAAACCCGGCGCCACGATTGATTCAGTCTTGCCGGTGGAGTTGCGGCCCGGCTACCACGTCAACAGCAACACTCCTTCCGACGACTATCTCATTCCCTTGCGTCTCACCTGGGACACCGGGCCGCTGGAGGCCACCGGCTTTACGTTCCCCAAACCGCACATGGAAAAGTACAAGTTCTCGGAGAAGCCGCTGTCCGTTTTCACGGGCGACTTTCAGATCGTTACTCGCTTCAAGGCGCCCGCGAGCGCCGCGCCAGGGCCCGCGACTCTGACCGGCAAGCTCCGCTATCAGGCCTGTAATGACAGTATGTGCTTGCCTCCCAAGACTCTGGACGTTTCCCTCCAGGTCGAAATTGTGAAATAATTCTGGATGCCGATAGGAGGCTAGTCTGATGAGGATTCCGCCGCTGGTTCGATTTGTGGGACTAGGTTGTTTGGCCGGCGTTGCCGCCATGGCCGCGTCCAACGTCACCTTTAATAAGGAAGTCCTTCCTGTGTTGCAGAAGAACTGCCAGGAATGCCATCGCACCGGCGAGGTCGCCCCCATGTCGCTGCTGACGTATGCGGAGGCGCGTCCCTGGGCCAAGGCCATGAAGGCCGCCGTGCTCAGCAAGAAGATGCCGCCCTGGTTTGCCGATCCCAGCTACGGCCACTTCGCGAATGACCGCCGGCTGAGCCAGGAAGAGATCAATATTCTTTCCGCGTGGGCCGATAGCGGCGCCCCGGAAGGCGACGCCAAGGACAAGCCCGCGCCGGTGCAGTTCACTTCCGGTTGGAAGATCAAACCGGACTTGGTCATTGAGATGCCCGAAGATTTCGTGCTCCCCGCGGCCGGCACCATCAACTATAAGTACATCCGCGTCCCCGGCAATATTAAAGAAGATCTGTGGGTGGAAGCCGCCGAGATGCGCCCCAGCAATCCGAAGGTTCTGCATCACGGCAAAGTGTGGGTCCTGCCTCCCGGCTCGAAATGGATGGCCGACGCCGAACCCGGCAAGCCCTACGAGGGCCGCGAAGCCGGCAGAGTCAGCTTGAGCGATGGCAACGACATTCTCGGCAAATTCAATCCGGGCCTGGGCGCGCAATCGTTCGATATCGACGGCTCGGCGAAGTTGATCCCCAAGGGATCGGATTTTGTTTTTGAGCTGCACTACACAGCCGCGGGCAAGATCACCACGGACCGTTCCAAGGTCGGAGTGGTGCTGGCCAAATCCAAGCCCAATGTGCGTTACTTCCTTTCGCCCGGTACTCCGGCGGCCCTGAACCTTGTGATTCCGGCTGGCGATAGCAACGCCGAGGTGGTTGCCGAAAGCACCGTGGGTGTGGAAACCAAGCTCACTTACATCCAGCCGCACATGCACCTGCGCGGCAAGGACTATGAGCTTCGGCTGATTTATCCGACCGGCGAAACCCAGACGGTCTTCAAAGGAAAGTTCGATTTCGAATGGCAGCTCGGCTATAGCTTGCAAGAGCCGATCCTGCTGCCCAAAGGCACCCGCATCGTCACCATCGTGCACTTCGACAACTCGCCCAACAACAAGTTCAATCCCGACCCCAAACAGGAAGTGTATTGGGGCCTGCAGAATTGGGACGAGATGCAGTCCAGCTTCCTAGGCTTCCTGGTCCCCGTAAACACGGATATCGGGGAGGTTTTGCGATCGACCGGCCCAAGTCTCCTGCCGCGTCCTCAGGGCGCTGGGCCGGCGTTGAGCACGCTCGGGGCAATGAACACGAAATAGAAACCTGTAAGTCGCAAATGGGGGCGGGCGGAGCTATCCGTTCGCCCCTTTCGCGTTTTGCAAAGCCTTGGTGGCTTCGGCGAGCAGCGCCGGAGCCAGCGTTCGCAGATCCATGGCATAAATTGTCCGCAGCGCCAGATTCGCCGTTCGCGCGAACGGCTTTACGGCTTCCAACTTTCGCGCGCTTCCCAGGTCGATTACCGCATTGATGAATAGGGCTTCGTCGCCCACCAGTGTGATCAGGGGCCGGGGCTTGGCGCGGACCGCCCGCAAAATATCTTCGTACCAGATGGGTGCGTAGCGGCGGGCCAGTTCGGGACGCCCTTCGTCGAACAGTCTGCGTTCCACCCCCGCCAGCACCCGCTGTAGCGATTGTCCAATCATGTACATCGCGCGCGGCAGCGTGTCCGGATCGGCCAGGTCATAAGTGAACTCCGTGCGCGGCCGGCCGAAGCACATCTTGCTCGCTTCATACACCAGCAGTGGATAGGCTGCCGGGCGATCCTCATAGCTCGCGGCGTCGCGGAAGTAAATCTCGGGAATCCATTGCCGGAGGGCCCTTTGCAGCGCGAGCGAAACTTTCTGCCACGCGGCAAAGTATCCAGGGTTCGTTTCATTGGGAGCATTCATCCAGCCCGGCTCTGACGCCAGCAGCAAGGCCGTGTAATCCCGCAAGGCCGCCGCCGCCGTGGCGGGAATGCTGCGGATGACATCGCCCTCCCGGACCAGCTGCAATCCCCGCAACACCTCGGCGCGGCGTCGCGATTCGCGGCGATTGAAGAAGGGAAGCTGCAGCGTCAACGGACCGGCATCCCCGTGGGCCAAAGCGGCGACCTTCTGCTGAATCGCCGGATCGAGATCCGCAATCCGCAGCGGCGTCCCCATATCGCAACCGGACTCTCTCAGCCAGTACAAATGCACATGCGTTGTCATCAGCGGCACCCTTTTCTTGCGTCAATCTTATATGCGAAGCGGCCGCCGGCCGCGGGCGCGCGGCGCTAACCTCCGGTATCCGTGGAACTTAAAGTTTCAAGTCTGCCGTGACTCACGATTTGCTACCCTCAAGATATCCATGCCAACTGCGGGAATGCAGAATTCGCTCAAGGAGCGCGGGGTACGGCTTACCCGTCAGCGCCGCATCCTGCTGGACCTCCTGGATCGCTCCGGCCGTCACCTGAACGCCGAGGCGCTCTACCAGATGGCCATCAAGGAAGACCCCAAGCTGAATCGCGTCACCGTCTATCGCACGCTGAAGTTGCTCAAGAAAGGCGGGCTGGTGGATGAACTCGATCTCCTGCACTTTGAAGGCGATCAGCACTATTACGAAAGCCGCCTGAAACAGGAGCACGCCCACCTGATCTGTCTGCGCTGCGGCAAAATCGAAGAGTTCTTCGGCGAGCCTCTGCAGTCGATGCGCAAACAGGTGGAGAGCAGCTTCGGCTTCAAGATTATTGTCGCCCGCACCGAACTGGGCGGCTACTGCCCGGATTGCCAGCCTCAGATCGCGCGGGAGGCCGCCGAGAAAACCCAGCAACAGCCAAGCTGATGGCGGACCGTCCTTCTGCCGTTTTGCAGGTCGTCGACCTTTCCGGCGAACGCCAACGCCTCGAACTGAACGCATTGCCATTTTCGATCGGCCGCCAGGCGGGCAACAGTCTGGTCTTGCGCGATAACCGCGCTTCCCGCACCCATTGCCGGATCGCTTTCGAGAATGATTCTTACGTCATCGAGGACTTAAACAGCCGGCATGGCACCTGGGTGAACGGCGCACGGATCGCGCGGCATGTGCTGCGTAATTCCGATCGCATCGAATTCGGTGTTCGCGATTCCTACCAGATCACTTTCTCGCTGGAGCACAGGGAGATCCGGCGCCTGCTGGAACAACTGCCGTCTGCGTCGCAGTCCGGAGAAGATGCCGGCAAGGCGCGGGATCTGGTCAAGTTGCGATCCCTGGTGGAAGTCGCCCGGGCTCTGCAGAATGCGCTCTCCACCAATGAAGTGCTCGCCGCCGTCGTGGATGCCGCGCTGGCCGTCACCGGCTGCGAACGCGGATTCCTGCTGCTTCGCCCCACCGCTGACCGCTCCGCCGAATTGAACGTTACCGTTGCTCGCGACAAATCGGGACGTCAATTGAATCCGGAGGACCTGCGCGTTCCTTCGCACGTTATCCATGAGGCGCTGGCCACCCGCCGTGATCTGCTATCCATGTCGTTCGATCCTTTCGATCGGGAGGGCGTGCGGCCGGAGATGACCGTGGCGCAACTGGAGCTCCGCAGCGCCGTATGTCTACCCTTAATCCGCTTGCGCGGTGGCTCCGGAACCGCGGATGCGACGCGCAACATTTCCGCCATCGAAGACACGGTGGGGCTGATCTATATGGACTCGCGGGCCACCCCCGCCGATCTGTCGTCCGGCAACCGGGAGCTCCTGCAGACGCTCGCCATCGAAGCCTCCACCATTCTGGAAAACGCGCGGCTCCTCGAAGAGGAACGCGGCAAGGCGCGCATGGAAGACGAGCTTCGCATCGCCCGTCAGATCCAGCAGGGCTTGCAGCCCGTCTCCATGCCGCAAGATGGCTGGTTCCGCGCGGCCGGCTCCAGTACACCCTCGGCGCAGGTGGGCGGTGATTATTTCGATGTCCACCAGAATTCCCCGGAATCGTGGACCGCGGTTGTGGCCGACGTCTCCGGGAAGGGCGTGAGCTCCGCCCTGTTGGCGAGTCTGTTGCAGGGGACGTTCCTGATGGCCTCCGGCGATCCGCTGCACATTCAGCCGCGCATGGCCCGCCTCAATGAATTTCTGTTGGAGCGCACCCGCGGTGAAAAGTACGCCACTGTTTTTTACGGGATTCTGGAATCGTCAGGCTTGCTGAGTTATTCCAACGCCGGCCACTGTGCTCCGTTGCTGCTGAGCCTTGATGGACGCATCCGCACTTTGCACACCACGTCCATGCCCGTGGGCATGCTGGAAGAAGCCACCTTTCAAATGGTGCAGACCAAATTGGCGGTGGGCGATAAGATCGTTATCTATAGCGACGGTCTCACGGATGCGGAAAGTTACAGTGGCGCGTTTTTCGATACGGAGCGCCTGCGGCAGTGCCTGCGCACGCACGCCGGATTGAGCGCGACGGAACTGCATGCCGCGTTGCTGAAGGCCGTGGATGAGTTCACCGAAGGCGGCGCGATCCGCGACGATATCACGGCGCTGGTCATCGAGTACGCACCGGGCACCTAAGCGCCAGCGCGGCCGTCATCAAAACGTAAAGGATACGAGCAACTGGGTCTGATTCGCCCAGGTCTGCGGCTGGAACAGGTAATTCGTCTGGCTGCCCCAGTGGGTGTAACGCACCATCGGAGTGATCTTGAGTTTGGACAATTTCGTTTCCAGTCCCACTCCTACCGTGGCGCCAAAATGCGAAACGGGCTGCAAATTCAAATTTCCTTCGGCGCGAAACGACGGTCCAGCTTCCAGCACGGGCCGCCATCGCCGGTCGTTCCAAAACTTGTACTTCAACAACACGGGAAATTCCCATGTCAGGTGGGCGAAACGCACCGACTGGCCGAACTCATTGTCGGAGCCGTGCAGCGGGCGGTAGAGCCCATCGACTTCGACGGCCAAATTCTTCGGTAAGGAGGCCTCGAGCATCACACCGTAGATGCCACTGTTGGACTCTGGAACTCGGCCGGAGTTCAGTGCTCTGAAATCCTGCCCCAGCCCAACGCCCGCGATCACTCCTGCGGAAAGCCGCCGGCCGAACGCCCCGAATCCTGCCGCCGTCGATGGCCGGTCCAGGCCGACCAGGAACTCGACCTGATTCGGAAGCGGCTGGCTAAAGAAAGACGCATTCGCCGACGGCCAGTATGTGTACCGCAACGTCGGCGAGATGCGGAAACCTCTGGTGAAGAACTCCAGGCCGCCTCCCGCCGCGAAGCCGGCGTGCGAGAGTCCGGTTCCCGAACCTCCCGGACGGAAGGATGGCCCTGCTGCGATAAACGGATGCAGCCTTCCCAACGGCAATCGATACTTCGCCAGCAGCGGGAATTCCCACGTTGCGAGAGTGCTGGTAGAAGGTCCGAATTTCGAGATCTTAAAACCATCACAACACTCAAAGGGAGGCGAGTAGATTGTGGTTGTGGTGTACTTCAGCTCGCGATGCAGCGCGTCGAACTCCAGTGCGAAATTGCCGGGCAGACGGTATTCTATCTTGAACCCGAGAATGGGCCTGCGCTCACCGGGATCGACAATATAGGTTGTCGCCGGAGATTCCGGGGATGGCGTGCCGTTGGAAAAAGTCTGGTGGCCCGACCGGACGTCATCGGTAATGTTGGTACCGGCAATTGCGCCGATTGTGATGTCCTGACCGATCGCGACAGAACACATCCACGGCAGCAACGCTGCCAAAGCCATAACGCGAAGACAACGGTGCGCCATTCCCTGCTGACGCTATGGAATGGGTTCCGGTTTCAACGGAATGGAGAGGCTTACGATTGCTGCGCGATCTTCTGGTTGGCCAGCCCGATCAACTGCTCGCAGCAGCCGCTCATCCGGATATCGACTTCACGCAGAGTCGTTCCCTGGAAGCGGAGGCGTGGGGCGCGGCCGTGAACCGGACAGCGCAGATCGCGAACCTTGCCGGCCGTGTGTTCCTGAAATGCTTTTACCTGTTCGGCATCCAGCGTCACAAAATCATTCTAGCATCGATTTGTTTCATACTCCTCACGGCGCAAAGCGCTAATCTGGAACTCTGATCTTCGCTTAAGAGTTTGCCCCGATGGACTTCGCCGCTCAACTCAAATCTTCCATCGATATCGTCAAAGTGGTTGGCGAGTACGTGCGCCTGCGGCGCGTTGGCGCCACCGGCCGCTACGTGGGGCTGTGTCCTTTCCATCAGGAAAAGACGCCCTCCTTCAACGTCAATCAGACCCGCCAGTTTTTCAAATGCTTCGGCTGCGGCAAGGGCGGCGATGCGTTGAACTTCGTGATGGAAGTGGACGGCCTGACTTTTCCCGAGGCGCTGAAGATGCTGGCCGAGCGCAATGGCATTCCCATGCCGCAGCGTACCGAATACACCGACGCTAACTCAAAATTGCGTGGGGCGCTGCACGACATGCACTCGATCGCCGCGCAGCTTTATGCCGCGGCCCTGCAGGGCCCGCAGGGCAGGGAAGCGCGGGAGTATCTGGCAAAGCGCGGCATGAATCCCGAGTTGATGGAGATATTCCAACTGGGCTACTCCGACCCTTCCGGGCAGATTCTTACGCGCAGGCTTACCGACGAGCGTTTCACGCCGGAACAAATGGAGGCTTCCGGTCTGGTCCGCCGCCGCACGGAGGGCGCGGGATATTACGACGCATTCCGCGGGCGCCTCATGTTTCCCATTCATGATGAATCCGGTAAGGTCATCGCCTTCGGCGGCCGCGGCATGCGCGATGAAGATCAACCGAAGTATCTGAATTCGCCGGAGACGCCCATCTACCGCAAGACTTCGGTCCTCTACAATCTCCATCGCGCGCGTGACGGCATGCGCAAACACAATCGCGCCGTGCTGGTCGAGGGCTACATGGATGTAATCGGTGTTTACAGCGCCGGCGTGAAGGAAGTTGTGGCGAGTTGCGGAACGGCGCTCACCAACCCGCAGGCGCGCGCGATGCATCGCCATGCCGATACCGTCATCGTGAACTTCGATCCCGACGACGCCGGCGCCAATGCCGCCGAGCGCGCGATTCCTCTCTTGCTTGATGAGAGCCTGCACGTGAAGGTGCTGGCGCTGGGCAGTGACGGCACCGGGGCGAAGCTTGACCCCGATGAATACGTGAAGCGATTTGGCGCTGAAGCGTATCGCGCCAAGCTGGATTCCGCCAGCGGATATTTCCATTGGCTCGCCGACCGCGCGCGCGGCCGCTTCGATATGCGCACCACGGACGGCCGCATGGATGCGTTCAAGTTCCTGCTTCCGGCCGTGCAGAGAATTCCAGACAAATTGGAGCGCGCCGCCGTGGTCAATGATCTGGCGGGCTACCTTGGCGTGGATCCCGGCTTGGTCCTTGAACAATTCAAGCGCGCGGCATTGGACCGCCGGACCGCCGCCCCCACCATTCGTGGCCAGCCGCCTTCGCCACGGCCGCCGGCCACGAGCCCGGTCACGGCCATTGAATGTATCTTGTTAAATGCGCTTCTTTCCAGTGCCGGAACTCGCCAACAGATTCTACCCCGCCTTACGGTTGCAATGACTTCGCGCTTCGCCAGTCATGCTATTTTCGACGCGTTGCGCCAGATGGCGGCAGCGGGCACGGTCGCTTTTTCAGAGCTGGATGCCCGGCTGGACGAGCCCTCCCGCGCTCTACTGCATGGGATGGTTACTGCCGATGAGATGGGGGATGACGCCGAATGCCTTGCGCAAGCCGAAGCCTGCCTGCGCCGGCTTGAAGACGATGTCCGCCGCCGGCAGCTCGATGAATTGCGGACTCGAGTGAAGGCCGCGGAACGGGAAGGGAAAGCGGAAGAAGCGCTGCAGTGGTTCTCCGAACTACATAGGTTGGAGCAGGAAGTCAAGGGCGAGTGAAGGCATCGCGCGCGCCGGTTGGACTGGGGCTGTATTGTAAACTGGTGACGGCTGGGTGCTGGAGAATCCGCATGAAGGATTCCGGGGCGATGAAAAGGGGTCGTTGAAGTAGAGTGGCGGGCAACGAGAAATTCGGGCGGATGAAGCAGCTCATGAGCACGGGCAAAGAGAAGGGCTACGTGCTGTATGACGATGTCAATGATCTGCTGTCCGAAGATTACCCCGGGGGCCGGGAACTTGACGATCTGCTCATCGAACTCGACACCGCGGGCGTCGAGATTCTGGAAGAGCCGAAAGCCGATTTCGAAAAGAAGTCCGAAGAATCCGAGGACCTCGGCGAAATCGATCTGGTCCAGGAGATCAACGACAAGACCAACGATCCCGTGCGCATGTATTTGCGCGAAATGGGATCGGTCCCGCTGCTGACTCGCGAGGGCGAAATTGAACTGGCCAAGCGCATTGAACGCGGCCAGACCGCGGTGCGCCGCGCGATCTCCCGTTCTCCGCTGGTGATTCGCGAAATCCTGGCGTTGCCGGAGCAGTTGCAGAGAGACGCGGATTCGATCCGCGACCTTCTGGTCATGCCGGAGCTGGTAGTCGCCGATGAGAGCATTCCCGTGCAAGTGGATGAACTGCTCGCCACTATCGCGGAAATCGACAAAAATTATCGTAAAGCTCAACAATTCCGCCAGAAACTGCAAGCCGTTTCGCGCGGCATGAAGCCAAAGATGCACCGCTCGTTGCGTTGGAGCCTGGCTCGAACCATGGTGGTGATTTCCCGGCTGATCCGCGGCATCCATTTCACCTCCGCCACCCGGCGTGCACTGGCCCGCAGTCTGCGCAACGTGGTGGAAGAGCTGCGCCCCATCGAGCGTGAGATCGCGCGCATCCAAAGAAAGCTTGAATCTCCCTCCGGCAGCGGCTCCGGCCCCGCGGCCGTGCTGCGCAAGGAGCTCAAGCAACTCAGCCAGCGCATCCAGCAGATGGAAGAGGAATCCGGCGCGAGCACAACCGAGCTCCGCCGTACCCTGCAGATTGTCGAGCGCGGCGAGCAGGAAGCCGAGACTGCCAAGAAGCAACTGATTGAGGCCAACCTCCGCCTGGTGGTCTCCATCGCCAAGCGCTACACCAATCGCGGCTTGCAGTTCCTGGATCTGATCCAGGAGGGCAATATCGGCCTGATGAAAGCAGTCGACAAATTCGATTATCTGCGCGGCTATAAGTTTTCAACCTATGCGACGTGGTGGGTGCGCCAGGCGATCACGCGCGCCATCGCCGATCAGGCCCGTACTATCCGCATTCCGGTCCACATGATCGAGACCATCAATAAGCTGGTCCGCATGCAGCGGCAGTTGCAGCAGGATTTCGGCCGCGAACCCACCACCGAGGAACTCGCCGTGCGCATGGAGCTGCCCGTGGGCAAGGTGCGCAAGGTGCTGCGTATCGCACAGGAGCCGATCTCACTGGAAACACCGGTGGGCGAGGAAGGAGAATCCCATCTCGGCGATTTCATCATCGACCGGCGCATGGTGTCGCCCTCGGAAGCCGTGATTAATCTCAATCTGCGCGAGCAGACCGCGGAAGTGCTGAAGACGCTCAGTCCGCGCGAGGAAAAAATCGTCAAGATGCGTTTTGGTCTGCAGGACGGCAGCGAGCACACGCTCGAGGAAGTGGGTCAGCATTTCGCCGTCACCCGCGAGCGCATCCGCCAGATCGAAGCCAAGGCGCTGCGCAAATTGCGCCATCCCAGCCGCAGCCACCGCTTGCGCGCGTTCCTTGACGCTTCCGCGCACGAGTAACGGAAAACCGAAACTCAAACTCTCAAACCCGGGACAGTACACTCTGTCCCCACGAGCCGGCTAGGGTCCCCAGTCGATACTCTTCTGACTGATCACCCCGTCGCGGATATCCACGGCGAATTCCTGTTTCTCGTCGCCCCGGTTTACTTGCACGCGGTGTTCGCCGACCGGTAGCGCAAAGTTTGCCGGAGTCTTGCGGGTTTGCTCCTGGCCGTCAATGATCACGGTCAACCCGGCCGGATTCGTCACCAACGCCAAGGTTCCGGATGCCGCTTCCAGGCTGACAATCAGTCCGGGTTCGTTGGGCAGAGAGAATACGCGCTGCGTTTCGCGATAGCCCTGGCGGCGGATCGTCAGCGTGTGGCGTCCCAGCGCGAGGTTGATGTTGCACGGTGTCGTGCAGCGGACTTCCGGCTTGTCGTCGAAGGTCGCTTCCGCCCCGCTGGGGGCTGTGTTCAAAGTGAACGTAGCCTCGCTGGGCGCCGCCGGGGCCGCTGGTTGCGCGGGCGCTTGCGCGGCGGCGCGTGGGGGCGCGGGCTCGGTCGTACGTGGAGGCTCCGGAGCAGGGACAGGCTGGCTTGGAGGTGCGGCGGCTTCCGCTGCGGGCGCCGGTTGCGGAGCAGGAGCCTGCGCTCCCGGCCAGAAGAAGTAGATTCCCAGTCCGATCGCCGTCAAGCCGGCAACCGCCAGCAGCGCGTTGCGGGCCACTTGATTTGGTTTGACCAGAGGAGCTCGCTCTACCGGCGGCGCGGGTGGTGCCAGAGGCGCGGGTGGTGCCGGCGGCGCAATGACAGCCGGGGGTGGAGCCGGTGCGGGCGCGGGCAACGGAGCGGCAATCGTCTCCGCTAACGTGGCCGCGAATCCTCCTTGCGATCCCGCCGTCGGCATGTTCGCGCTGGTTCCGCGCGGCAGCGGGACCCAGTCACCGGACGCATTGCAGGCGGCCGCGAGTGCATCTACGAATTCCGCACAGGTCTCATAGCGGATCGCCGGATTTTTTGCCAGCGCCCTGCGCATCACGAATTCCACTTCCGGGGAAAGGGTCGGGTTTAGCCGCCGCGGAGGCGTTGGTTCTTCCCGCACGATCTTGTACAGCAGCGTGGGCAGGTACTCCGCGGCGAAGGGTTTTTCGCCGGTCAGGATTTCATAGGCGATGACAGCCAGCGCGAATTGGTCGGTCTTGCCCGTAATCTCTCCACCTTGCACCTGCTCCGGGGACATGTAGTTGGGCGTACCCATGATGGTTCCCGCTTGCGTCATCTGCTGGGAGACAATCTTGGCCACCCCGAAATCGGTGATCTTGGCCGTGCCATCCTCATGGACCATGATGTTGGCCGGTTTGATGTCGCGGTGAACAATGCCCTTCTTGTGCGCGTAATCCAGCGCGACCGCGACCTGGCGGAACAGGCTCAACAGCGTTCCCTTGCCGGGAGGCTGCGGCGCGCGCAGCATTTCATCGAGCTGCGGCCCGTTCACCAGCTCCATGAAGATGTAGGCCAGCCCGTCCTGCTCGGCGATGTCGTATATGGTGACGATGCCGGGATGCGAAAGCAGGCCGGCGGATTGGGCCTCGCGGAACAGGCGGTCGCGCATGCGCTCGCGCTCGCTGGCGTCGGTCAGCTCATTCAGCCGGATCGTCTTGATGGCGATGAACCGTCCGATCGCCGGATCCTGGGCCTTGTAAACCACGCCCATGGCCCCGCGCCCCAGTTCCCCGACGATCCGGTAACGCCCGACATTTTCCACGCCTGCCGTTATTTTACCCCACCGTCATTTCCGGCGCGCTTGATGGATGTAGAATGAACGCTACGGAGGAATCACCAGATGTCAATCAGCGCTTCTTTGCTGCCGGAATTCGATCACGAAATGGCCACCGCGCGCACGGTAATCGAGCGTGTTCCGGCGGATAAGTTCGGCTATAAGCCCCATGAAAAATCCATGTCCATGGGCACGCTCGCGGGTCACATCGCGGAGATGCCCGCGTGGGTTGTCCCTACGCTCGCTCAGGATTCGTTGGACATCGCGGGTTACCAGCCGCCGTCCCTTGCTTCGCCTGCCGAAGTGTTAGCCAAGTTTGACGCGAACGTGGCCGCGGCCCGCGCCGCCCTGGCTGCCGCCGCCGACGATGCGTTCTTCAAGAATTGGTCTCTCAAGAACGGCGATAAGACGCTGATGACCATGCCCAAGATCGCCGTGGTCCGCACCTTTGTGTTGAACCACGTCATCCATCATCGCGGGCAGCTCTCTGTCTATCTCCGCTTGAACAACCTTTCCGTGCCTTCGATCTACGGACCCTCGGCCGATGAAGGCAGCATGGGTTGACGCAGCCCAGTGACATGCCCAGAGATAGGCCCTTGCGGCATTGGTCCTCCAGGAGTACCTTCAAAGCAGGAGGCTCGAAGTCATGAGAGTCCCGCGTCGATTTGTTTTGTCCGCTGCGTTGTTCCTGCCGTTACTGTTCATCCTTGTCGCGCCCGCATTCGCCCAGCGTGGTGGATATGGGGGTGGCGGATTTAGAGGCGGCGGGTTTAGGGGCGGTGGGGCTGGAGGTGGATACGCGGGAGGCGGATTCCGTGGCGGCGCCGTCGGCGGCTTTCGAAGTGGTGGATTTGGCGGCGGGGGGTTCCGGGGAGGTTACTCCGGAGGCGGCTATCGGGGCGGCTATTACGGAGGTCCCGCGATCGGCGGCTTTCGCGGCGGATATTCGGGCAACCGGTTCTATTCCGGGTCCCGCGCTTTCTTTGGCGGCGGGTGGGGTTATCCCTCGTATGGATACCGCGGTAGTTATCCCTACAGCTACGGCGCTTACAGTTCTCCCTACGTCTACGACCCCTTTCTCTACGATCCCTATTCCTACACCTACGGCTACTCGTATCAGCCAAGCTATACTCCGCCGCCATCCCCTCGCCCTCCAGCCACGGAGGTTCAAAATTACTATCCCCCGGCGCCGCATCGCGAACGGAGTTCGTTTTACCGGACTCCCGACTTCTACCTGATCGCGTTTGACGACAACACTATCCAAGCCGCGCTCACCTACTACATTGACGGCGACACCTTGTCCTGGACCACCCGCGAGCATGTGAATCGCCAGGCGCCGCTTTCCACCGTGGACCGCCGCTTCAGCGAGCAGATCAATCGCGACCGCAGGGTGGAATTCAAGCTGCCGTGAAAGATTAACCCGCCGAGTACGATAGAATCGTAGGCCGGTAAGCCTCGCGCCCGGAACCCGTCTGGCGCCCTGGTAGTCCCGTTGCAATGAACCTGAAAGGAGTCCCAACGTGAAGACCTTCGTTGCCATTTTCGCCGCCCTCGTGCTCACCGCCGCGCTGCTCCCTGGACAATCCGTCGCGCCCACCGATTACGCCACTCCTGAGCAGAGCCGTGGGCCGGTACCGCGCCTCGCTGACGGCAAGCCGGATCTCTCCGGCGTTTGGATGGGCGGCGGGCCCGGCGATGACATTTCCTTCGGTCTGCCCAAGGGCGAGAAAATGCCGCTGCTGCCCTCCGCGCAAAAGCTGATGCAGGCGCGGCTTTCCAAAGACGACCCGGAAGCCAGCTGCCTCCCCACGGGCGTCCCTCGCTATGCGCCCTACCCATGGACTTTCGCCACCGCCCCTGGCCGCCTGTTCATCCTGTTTGAAGGCAACATTCACAGCTACCGCCAGATTTTCATGGACGGGCGCGCGCACCCAAAAGATCTCAACCCGACCTGGTACGGCGATTCCATCGGACGCTGGGACGGCGACACGCTGGTGATTGACACCGTCGGTTTCAACGACAAGTTCTGGTTCGATTTCCGCGGCCACCCGCACACCGAAAAACTCCACACCGTTGAGCGATACACCCGAAAGGATTTCGGCACGCTGGTGCGCCAAATCACCATCGACGACCCCGGCGCCTACTCTAAACCATTCACCGTGACGTTTACGGCGCGCCTCATGCCCAAGGGCGAAATCATGGAGTACATCTGCCAGGAAAATAACAAGGACGTGCCGCACCTCATCGGCCCCGCGATTCCCAGCGGCGGCCAGATCGAAGCGCGCCCAGGGCAAAAGAAGAAGTAGTTCTTAGCGGCTGCGCGCCGGTGCCCTGCTAAACTGAGATTTCCAGTTAGATGGCCATCCAATCGCTTTTCGGCACTCCGCCGCCCGACTCTCCCTCGACCGGAGGCGGCAGCCTCCTCGATCGCCTCAAGGCCGGCATCCAGAAGACCCGCTCCGGGCTGCTGGAAAAAATTGAAGACGCCGTCAGCGGCAAGAAGGAAATCGACGCCGAAGTTCTGGAGGAACTGGAATACGCTCTGATCACCGCCGACATCGGCGCGCGCACCACGGCCGAGATTCTCGAACGCATCCGCCAGCAGGTCGAGCGCCACATGCTCGGCGACGCCCGCGAACTCAAGAGCCTGATCCGCCAGCATCTTCTCGAAATTCTGGAAGCCACCGAACGCCCGCTTCCCAAAGTCACCGAGCCCCCCGCCGTCATCATGGTCGTCGGCGTCAACGGCGCGGGAAAAACCACCTCGATCGGCAAGCTCACGCGTCGTCTCCAGTCCGAGGGCCGCGGCGTGCTGCTGTGCGCCGCCGACACCTTCCGCGCTGCCGCCATCGAGCAACTCGAAGTCTGGGCGCAACGCACAGGAGCGGACTTGATCCGCCAGCAATCCGGCGCGGACCCCAGCGCCGTTGCCTTCGATGCCGTCCAAGCGGCCAAGGCCCGCAAGATCGACTACCTCATCATTGACACCGCGGGCCGTCTGCACACCAAAACCAATCTGATGGCCGAACTCGAAAAGATGCGCCGCACGATTTCGCGCGTGATTCCTTCGGCTCCGCATGAAGTGCTGCTGGTGCTCGAAGCCACTACGGGACAGAACGGCCTGGAACAGGCGCGCAAGTTTACGGAGACCAGCGCGGTCACCGGCATCATCCTGACCAAGCTCGACGGCACCGCGAAAGGCGGCGTCGTGGTCGCGATTTCGCGCGAGCTGAATCTTCCCATCCGCTACGTGGGCGTCGGCGAGCAGATCGACGACCTGCTCCCCTTCGATCCCGAGCAGTTCGTATCATCGTTATTTGACTGAACTGGGTTATTTGACTGAACTGGGTTATTGGACTGAGCTGGCCATGAAATCGCATTTAGAGGAAGCGCTTGATTTCGCTGCGCAAGGCTTGGGCCGTGTGAGTCCCAATCCCGCGGTCGGAGCGGTCATAGTGAACGCCGGCGAAGTCGTCGGCCGTGGATTTCACACCTGGTCAGGCATGAAGCACGCGGAAGTGATCGCGCTCGAACAAGCGGGCGAGCGCGCCAAAGGAGGCACGCTCTACATCAACCTGGAACCGTGCTCGCATCAGGGCCGCACGCCGCCGTGCGCCGACGCCGTGATCGCCGCCGGAATCAAGAAAGTGGTCGCCGCCATGGAGGACCCCAACCCTCGCGTGAAGGGCAGGGGATTCGCCCGCCTGCGTGCCGCCGGCGTCGAAGTTGAAATCGATTCCGCCTACAGCGCGCGCGCCATCGCGCTCAACGAAGCCTTCGTGCACTTCATGCGCACGGGTTTGCCGCTGGTGACGGTGAAAGCGGCTGTGACGCTTGACGGCAAGATCGCCGCTCCCGAAGACAATCAGGGTTGGATCACCAGCGAAGCCGCCCGCGCCCACGTGCAGATTTTGCGCCACCGCTCCGATGCGATCCTCACTGGTATCGGCACCGTGCTTGCCGACGACTGTCTGCTCACCGACCGCACCGGCGAAGAGCGCGGCCGCCCGCTGCTGCGCATCGTATTGGATTCGCAGCTCCGCCTGCCTGCCGAATCCAAGATGGTTACGTCCTGTAACACTGATGTGCTTGTGGTCACCACCTCGGCGGCTTCCACTGAGCGCCGCAAGCGTCTCGAATCCAGAGGCGTCCGCGTGGAAGTGCTGGAAGGATCCGATGGCCGCGCCGACCTCCGCGCGCTCACCGCGATCCTGGCTCGCGAGCAATATCAGTCACTGATGATCGAGGCGGGCAGCCGCGTCAACTGGAGTGCGCTGGAATCCGGTGTCGCCGACAAGATTTACTTTTACTACGCGCCGAAGATTCTAGGTGGAACGCAGTCGCTGCCGGTAGCCGGAGGCGCCGGACGCCTGCGCCGCGCCGATGCCATCGCCTTTCGCGACGTGAAACTGCACCAGATTACCGCCAACGAATTTGCCGTCGAAGCGTGGGTTGCGAAATCCCACTGGTGATCACATGTTTACGGGAATCGTTGAAGAACTTGGGCTGGTCAAGTCGGCGGGTACACGCCTGGCGATCGAATGCCGCGCGGTGCTGGCGGACGCCGTGCTGGGCTCCAGCATCGCCGTGAACGGAGTGTGCCTGACGGCGCTCGATCTTACGGCCAACAGTTTTGCCGCGGATCTGGCGCCGGAAACTTTGGCGCGCACCAATCTGGGTGATCTCGCCGCGGGCTCTCGCGTGAATCTGGAACGCTCCGTTACGGTGGCGACACGTTTGTCGGGACACATTGTCCAAGGCCACGTGGACGGCACTGCCGAACTGATTTCGTTGGAAGAACTGCGGGACGGCAATTGGTGGCTGAAACTCCGCGTACCCGCTGAACTGGACCGCTACCTGGTGCGCAAGGGCTCCATCGCTATCGACGGCATCAGCCTGACGATCGCGTCGCTGGAGGATCGCGTCGTGGGAGTGACCATCATCCCGCACACCTACGCCAACACGACGCTCGGATTCGCGAAGCCCGGGTC